>JBAULD010001038.1:0-9012 GCA_049578005.1 Polyangiaceae bacterium | reverse complement strand
CAGTATCGGCGCAATGGTCGTTCGCGCCGCCCTCTTCGCGAGCCTCGTGCTCGCGCTGTGGACCATCGGACGGCCCGCGTTCGCGATGCCGGCAGGGGTCTGCGACGACCGCGGTGCGACGGCTATTGCGCCGGCGCCCCCGCTCGAGGCACCCGATGTCGCGATACGCCAGGTGCGCCAAGGGGCGTCGTGCGCGGACCAGGATCTCGCAGGAAGCGAACGAGTTGTCCCCGCGCATCGGGTTTTTCCATTGGCCTACGGCGCCGCTCATCATGCCTTATCCGCCATGGCCCTCCCGCTTGCCCTCGACGTGGGAGTGAAGCTGCGCTTTTGGACGTTTCTGAACCGCCCGCTCGCCGGCGTGCGCTGCCGCGTCGAGCGACCGCCACGCGTCTGAGCCGCGCGCACCGCAACCCAATCGCAACCAAATCGTTGCCTCGCTCGGTGCGCGCGGACCGCACCCGCGTCGTAGCTTAGGCGTTTTCGCCCGAGCGCGAGCGCGGGTCGGCGGGGCGCGAGTTCATTTCGCCGTGACGACGCGCCTCGCGCGCGCTAGCTACGGCCCCACTTTTTCCTAGAGACAGGTGAGCTCAAATGACCAAAGAAACGAAGAACGTCGCTGTCAGCTCCTCCGACGGGGGCGGCGGCGTCAATGCCGGAGTCGCCGTAATCGGCTTTCTCCTCTGCTTTCTCGCGGGCGTCGCCGTGATGTGGGGGTATGACCAAAAGCGCCTCCATAGCGGCGAGATCTCCGCCGATTCACCCGCGGCCGCGACGGGCGGCGCTTGGGACGACAGCGAATCGCCCATTCCCGTGTCCAGCAAAGATCCGATGTGGGGCAAGCGCGACGCCCCGGTCACTGTCGTCGTCTACAGCGATTTCCAGTGTCCATTCTGCTCGCGCGTCGAGCCGACGCTCGACCAGGTGCGTCAGACGTACGGTCCCGAAAAGGTTCGGATGATCTGGAAGAACAACCCGCTCCCCTTCCACCAGAACGCCAAGCCCGCAGCCGAAGCGGCGCAAGGCGTTTTCGTGATGGCGGGTAACGACGCGTTCTGGAAGTTCCACGACACGGCATTCAAGAATCAGGGCGCTCTGAGCGAAGACAGCTATACGAAGTGGGCTCAGGAAGCAGGCGTCAAAGACATGGCCGCCTACAAAGCCGGGCTTGCAAGCCACAAGTGGGCGGACAAAGTCGACAAAGACCTGAACGACGGCAAGTCGGCGGGCGTGCAGGGCACTCCGTCGTTCTTCGTCAACGGCGTCTTCATCAACGGCGCGCAGCCGTTCGACAACTTCAAAAAGACGATCGACCAAGAGCTCGACAAGGCAAAGGCGAAGATCGCCGCTGGTACTGCCAAGACGCGCATCTATGTGGAGATGACCAAGGAGAACAAGAAGAACGCTCCGGCCGCCAAAGAAGAGGAAGGCGACAAAGAGGACACGAAGACGGTCTTCAAGATTCCCGTCGGTAACAGCCCGGTGCTCGGCAGCCCGAACGCGCTCGTCACCATCGTCGAGTTCAGCGACTTCCAGTGCCCGTTCTGCTCGCGGGTCGAACCGACGCTCAAGGGACTCCGCGACAAGTACGGTGACAAGATTCGCCTCGTGTGGAAGAACGAGCCGCTCCCCTTCCACCCGCGCGCCGAGCCCGCGGCGGAAGTGGCCATGGAAGTTCGCGCGGAAAAGGGCGACAAGGGATTCTGGGAAGCACACGACAAGCTCTTCGAGGGTCAAAAGGATCTGTCGGACGATGCCATCGTGAAGGCCGCAGTTGCGTCCGGAGCGAACGGGGACAAGGCCAAGAAGGCCATCGCCGACCACACCTACAAGAAGTTGCTCGATTCCGACTCCGACCTCGCTGAGGACTTCCAGGCGAACGGGACGCCGCACTTCTTCGTCAACGGCCGACGCCTCGTCGGCGCTCAGCCGCAAGAGAAGTTCGAGGCCATCATCGACGAGGAGATCAAGAAGGCGCAGGACGCGATCTCCAAGGGGACCAAGCCGAGCGAGGTCTACGAGGCACTGACCAAAGACGGAAAGGGACCCCCGGAACCCGCGAAGAAGGACGTTCCGAAGGACCTCCCCAGCAACGACCCGGCGCGCGGAAACCTGAGCGCCAAGGTCACTATCCACGAGTGGAGCGACTTCCAGTGCCCGTACTGCGGGCGAGTGGAGCCGACCGTCTCGCAAATGATGAAAGACTACGGCGACAAGGTTAAGTTCGTCTGGCACGATATGCCACTGCCGATGCATCCGGACGCGCCGCTCGCCGCACAGGCCGGTCGCGAAGCGTTCAAGCAGAAGGGCCCGAGCGCCTTTTGGGCGATGCACGACAAGATGTTCGCCAATCAGCAAAAGATAAAGAGAGACGATCTCGACGGCTATGCCAAAGAGATCAATCTCGACATGGATAAGTGGAAGGCAGCGCTGGACGGCAGCACGCACACCGCCGAGATCGAGGCCGACAAGAAATCCGGCAACGAAAACGGTATCAGCGGCACGCCAGCCTTCATCATCGTCCCCGGCAATGCCAGCCAGGGCTACTTCATCAACGGCGCGGAAAGTTACGGCAAATTCCGCAAGCTCATCGAACGGGCGCTGGCGGACGCTAAATAAACGCGGCCAGGAATGGTCCGAGAAGCCCCTCCTCTCGTACGCGGTTTCGCGTCGGGGGAGGGGCGTTTGCTTTCAGGAGCATCGATGAGGGTGCGGCGGGCGCTGGCGGGGACTTGTATCGTGGCATGGGCTTGCGGCGGCGTTGCACCGGGACCTACGCGGGCACCGACCGCGGGGACGGTGGCCGACGGGCACGCGGCGATCGCCCAGGTCAAAGCGGCGCCGAGTGAAGAAGACGCGGCCGTGCCGATCTCGCCGAGCAACCCGGCGCGCGGAAGCCGGGACGCGCTCGTGACCATCGTCGAGTTCGCCGACTTCGAATGCCCGTACTGCGTGCGCGCGGAGGCAACGCTGGCGGAAGTCGTGGCGATGTACGGGCCGGATACGGTTCGCATCGTTTGGAAAAACAGCCCGCTGCCGTTTCACCCGAACGCGGCCGCGGCCGCGGAGGCGGCTGCCGGGGTCTTTGCGCTGGCAGGTGCCGAATCGTTTTGGAAGTTCCACGACAGCGCCCTTCACGCGTCGAACGCGCTCGGGCCCCAGGCATACGAGCAATGGGCGAAGGACGCAGCGGTCGAGGACCTTGCGGCATGGCGGGCCGGCCTGGCGAACCATCAATGGGCAGGTGTGGTCGCCAAAGACGTCGACGACGGCAAGGCGCTCGGCGTAATGGGTACGCCCACGTTTTTCGTCAACGGCCACCCCCTTGCCGGCGCGCTGCCGTTCCCGACGTTCCGCGGCGCCATCGACGAGCAGGTGAGGTTGGCACAGGCCAAGATCGCGAGCGGCACCCCACGCGATCGCGTCTACGTGGAACTCACGCGCGACAATCGCGCGCGTGAATCCGAGAGCACCGACGACCATGAGCAGGCACCGCCGAAGACCGTCTACAAGGTGCCGGTCGGCAGCAGTCCAGTCCGGGGATCCCCCGGGGCGCTCGTGACGATCGTCGAATTCGCAGACTACGAGTGCCCGTTTTGCGTGCGAGCCGAGGCAACGCTGAAGGCTCTACGCGACGAGTACGGCGACAAGCTGCGGGTGGTCTTCAAAGACGCCCCTCTTCCATTTCATCCTCGCGCCGAACCGGCCGCCGAGGCTGCGCTCGAGGTCCGCGCGGAGAAGGGCGACAGCGCGTTCTGGGCGATGCACGACGAGCTTCTCGGAGGCTCCGCCGACGATCTGGGGGACGAGGCGCTCGTCAAGAGGGCCGTCCGGCTCGGCGCTCGGGCCGAAGCGGTCAAGGCGGCGATCTCGGGCCACACGCACAGCAAGCACATCGAAGAGGACGCCGACGTCGCGGAAGACTTCGAGGCGAATGGCACGCCGCACTTCTTCATCAACGGCAGGCGCCTCGTCGGCGCTCAACCGAAGGAGAAGTTCGAGGAGATCATCGAAGACGAAGTGAAGCGAGCCGAGGGCGCCATCGCCGGCGGGACGAAGCCGGAGGCGCTTTACGACGCGCTCCTTCACGATGGTCAAGGCCCGCCCGAGCTCGAGAGAAAAGCGCTGCCGGCCATCCTGCCAGGCCACGACCCGACGCGCGGAAGTGGCTCCGCACGCGTCACGGTTCACGAGTGGAGCGACTTTCAGTGTCCATTTTGCAAGCGCGCCCAAACCGTGTTGGAGCAAGTCGTCCGCGACTACGGGGACCGCGTGAAGATCGTTTGGCACGATCTTCCTCTTTCCATGCACCCCGACGCGGCGCTGGCCGCCAGGGCATCTCGCGAGGCCCTCGCGCAGAAGGGGGAGCGCGCGTTCTGGGCGCTCCACGACGTGCTCTTCGCCCACCAGCAGGATCTGAAGCGCGACGATCTCGACGGATACGCGCGGAGCGCTGGGCTCGACATGACCAAGTGGAAGTCGGCTCTCGACGGAGACGCGCACCAGGGCCAGATCGACGCCGAAGCCGAGGCGGCGACGGCAATGGATATCACCGGGACGCCAGCCTTCCTGATCGTCGCGGCCGGCGCGCGCGACGGCTATTTCATCGGCGGAGCGCAGGGATACTCGAAGTTTCGCCGGGTCATCGATCGCGCGCTCCGTGAGGCGAAGTGAGGGCCGCTTGGGCCGGCCTATCAGCGGCCGTGTGGTCCACCGCGGCGAGCGCCGGCGCGGTCGAACGAGAGCAGCATCTCGGCGCGGACATCGGTGGATCGATCCTCGTCTTGAGCAGCAAGACCGAGCTGGGCGGGAGCGTCGGCGCGCACTTCGCCTACGGGCTGACCGACGCGTTCAACTTGATGGCCGAGGCGGCGTGGTCGCCGGTCGCCCTCGGAAAAATGCCCCAGAGCGCGGGGCTCGGAACCTCGCCCGGAAGCATCACGAACGTCGATATCGGGGTCGCATACGTCCTCGACGTAGGTCAGTGGGTGCCCTACGGAGGTGCGCTCGTGGGCGGTTACGCCCTTACGGGCGGGGCGATCTCCGGAGCGTCACTGCTTCCGGGGTTCGTCGGCGCGCTTGGGCTCGACTACCGCTTCGACCGGAGCTGGGCCGCCGGCGTGGCGTTCCGCGAGCACTTCCTCCTGACGGAGCTCTCGACGTACCCAAGCTTCACGCAGGTGTTCGCGCGCTTCGAGTACACCTGGGGCTGGTGAGGATCACTTGGCAGCCAGGCCGAGGCCGTCGTGCAACGCCCGAACGGCGAGCTCGGTGTACTTCGAAGCAACGAGACAGCTGACTTTGATCTCGCTCGTCGAGATCGCCTGAATGTTGATTCCTTCGTTAGCGAGGATTCGAAACATCTTGGCCGCCGTTCCCGCGTGGGAGCGCATTCCGAGGCCGACGACGGACACTTTGACCACGTCCTCGTCGTAGTGGACTTCGCGGGCGCCGAGGCTCTTCGCGACCGTTTCGATCCAAGGCTTCGCGCGGACGAGATCGGTCTTCGCGAGCGTGAAGGTGATCGAGGCCCGCGAGTTGGCGTCGGTCGTGACGTTTTGCACGATCATGTCCACGGAGATGTTCTTCTCGGCGATCCGCTCGAATAGCTCGGCCGCCACGCCCGGCTTGTCGTCTACGCCGACGACGTGAACCCGTGCTTCGCCCTTGTCGTAGGCCACTCCGCTGACGACCACGCCCTCGAGTGCGGCGTCTTCCTTCGTGACGAGCGTCCCCGGTTGATCGTTGAACGAGCTGCGCACGTGAACGGGGACATTGTACTTCATCGCGATCTCCACGCTCCTGATTTGAAGCACCTTGGCACCGAGCGAGGCCAGCTCGAGCATCTCCTCGTACGAAATGCGGTCGATCTTGCGCGCGGAGGGGCACACGTTCGGGTCGGTCGTGTAAACGCCGTCGACGTCGGTATAAATATCGCACTCGTCGGCCCCGATCGCGGCTGCGACCGCGACCGCGCTCGTGTCCGAGCCCCCGCGCCCGAGCGTCGTGATGTTGCCGTGCACGTCCACGCCTTGAAACCCTGCGACGACCGTGATCTCGCCCCGGTCCAGCGCCTCGAAGATCGTCGCGGCGTCGATGTTCTTGATGCGCGCCTTGGTGTACGCATCGTTGGTCAGAATCCGGACCTGATGCCCGAGGAGGGATCGCGCGCGGCCGCCTTCGGCTTGAATGGCCATCGCCGTCAGCGCGGCGCACACCTGCTCCCCCGTGGCCGCCAGGGCGTCCATCTCCCGCGCGTCGGGAACCTCGGCCACTTGATGGGCGAGAGCCAGCAGGCGATTGGTTTCGCCGCTCATGGCGCTGACGATGAGCACCACACGATTTCCGGCCCGCTGGGCCGTGAGGGCCCGACGGGCGACATTGCGGATGCGCTCGATCGAGCCGACCGACGTACCGCCGAATTTTTGGACGACGAGAGACACTTGGGTACAGCGCGCGTTTAGACGGCTGCGGCCGGCTCGTCAACCGCTCCCGCTATCGCTGCCGGCAGTTCGGGGGGTAGAGTCCCCGCCGCCGGCTTCCCGTGTCGTCCTACACTGGATACCTCATCGAGACTCTGGCCACGCTTCTCGGCGTGTGCGCCGTGGCCTTTTTCGTTCTGTGGGGCGCTCGGCGCATGGGAGTGGGCAGGCCCACTGGGCCGATCGAACTCCGCGGTCATCTCCCCCTGGACGGGCGGAGGTCGATCTACTTGGTCCAAGTGGGCGCCCAACTTTTCGTCATCGGAGTCGGGGAAGGTGGCTTCACGAAGCTCGGCGAGCTCCCCGCCACCGAGCTTCCGGCGCCCGTGGCCGGTCGTGGACCGGCATCCTTCACGGAGGCGCTGGCACGCGCCCTCGTGCGCCAGCCAGCGCAGGGCGCCCCCCCGCAAGCGCCGTCGGAGGGCGAGTGATGGCCAGCCCCGATGATCTCTTGTCGCGACCGATCGTTCTGGTCGTCGCGCTCGCGATTCTCTCTCTCTTGCCGTTCGCGTTCATGAGCGTGACGGCGTTCGTGAAGATTGCGACGGTGCTGCAAATCGTTCGGAGCGCGATAGGCGCCCAGGGGGTTCCCTCGAACACCGTCGTCATGGCTCTCTCCGCAGCGCTGACGCTCATCGCCATGGCACCGGTCACGGACAAGATCGTCTCGCGCGCCGCGCCGCTCCTCTCCGGCAAAGGAACGGACACAGTCGCACTCGTCCAACGGGGAGTGGAGGCCGTCCGTGAGCCGCTGCGCGATTTTTTGAAGGCCAATGCCAGCGACGTCGAGCGGGGGCGCTTCTTCGACGTGGCGCGAGGTGCGCGGGGACCTGAGGAGCGTGCATCGGTGGGGGCCGACGACCTGACCGTGCTCGTTCCCGCGTTCGTCGTGACCGAACTGAGCGAGGCTTTCGCGATCGGCTTCTTGATCTACCTGCCGTTTCTCGTGATCGACCTCGTCGTGTCCAACCTGCTGCTCGCACTCGGGATGCAGATGATGAGCCCCTCGCAGGTGAGCCTCCCCTTCAAGCTACTGCTCTTCGTCACGACCGGTGGATGGGGGCTGCTCGCGCGCTCTCTCGTGTCGGGCTACCACTGAGTTTGACCGGGCAGGGGGGGGATCGCGGGAGATGCGCGACTTTCGCGACTGCTTGACTTCGGAGGTCCTCGGCGTATGTTGCGCGGCCGTTGCCGGGCGCGTACCCACACCCAAAGAAGCCCGCCGACCACGCATTTGGGGCAATAGCTCAGCTGGGAGAGCGCCGCGTTCGCAATGCGGAGGTCCGGGGTTCGATCCCCCGTTGCTCCACCCGATTTCACCGGGAAATGTGGCCCTTTTCGCCCTCCAGGTCAAGGCTTGCCACGCCCGTGCCACGACTTTGGCCGTCGAAGAGGCGGACCGCCGCGGCCTGGACCCCGGGGGCGAGGTGCATGTACTTGGCGGTCGTCTGGGGCGACTCGTGGCCGGCCAAGGACTGGATGGCAATCATGGGAGCGCCGAGGGCCGCGAGCGCCGAGCAGGCCGAGTGGCGCATGACGTGAAGCCTCACGCCGGACCGCCTGGGGATGCCGGCCTTGTGCATAGCGGCCTCCATCCACTTGTAGAGGTGCTGGGCGAGCGCGGGCTGGCCGGAGTCCTGTAGGAAGACGCGGCCGGTCTTAGTGGCGGATGCGCGCCGGTACTTGTCGAGGGCGGCCGTCAACTCGGTCGACAGCTCGAGGACGCGGCCGTGGCCGCTCTTCGGGGTGTCGACGTAGCACGAGATCACGTTGCGCCGGACGACGAGCTGGCGGCGCTCGATGCTGATGTCGCCCCACTCGAGGCCGAGGATCTCGCCTCGGCGCAGGCCCCCGTGAAGGCCGATGAGCGCGAGGGCGTGGGTGCGCGCGTCGATCGATGCTGCCGCATCGATGAGGCGGCGCATCTCGGCGAGCTCGTAGAAGACCGGCGGAGTGCGGGGCGACTTGGGGATCTTGATCTTGCACGGCATCTCCCGGAGCACATCCCAGTCGACCGCCGTGCGCAGGAGCTTCGCAAGCGTCGCGAGGATGTTCGCGAGCGTCTTTCGGCTGAAGCGGGTGAGACCCGCGCAGAGCCGCGCGACGTGCTCGGTCGTGATCTGGTCGAGCGGCAGATCTCCGAGTGCGGGATAGATGTGGCGCCGGAGCATGTGCTCCTTCGTGAGGATCCCGGTCCTCTTCTGGCGGAGCGCCCGGCAGTGGCCCTCGATCCAGCGCGGCCCGAACTCGCGCAAGGTGGGCATCGGCGTCGGCGCGGGCGAAGGCGCTTGCGCCTTCGCGGTGAGGACCGGCGATGGCAGGGTCGCGACCTCCGCTGCGGTCTTGCCTCGCTCACGGAGGTAGGCCTCGCGACCCTCGGCTTCTCTCAGTGCCCCTGATTTCGAGGTCACCGAGGCGAACCGCCGCTCTCGGTACACGGTTCGATCCGGCCACCGGAAGCGGATCTCGTACCGCCAGGGCGCCGTCTTGCTGAGGATGCGTGCAGTCATGCGTCACCTTCTTGAAGGCG
>JBAULD010001037.1:0-2602 GCA_049578005.1 Polyangiaceae bacterium | reverse complement strand
GGGCTGCATCCCAGCGCAGGCCTCAATAACTATGTTTGGGTCACGAGCACCAATGGCACCGACGAGAACGTGTATCTGTACCAGGAACAGGCCGCTACGACCGGCTATCCGACAACCCCGGCTTTGGCCCAGTGGGTATCCGCACCGTTTAGCATTCCTGGCGGCGCAAACGCCATTGACGTGGGTGCCGCTGGGTACGCGTGGATCGTCGCCAACAATGGCACAATCTACGGATTCGTACCGTAGAAGCAGAACGCTTTCCGCACCTAGAAGTGCGGCGAATCCGCGAAGATGACGAAGGGGGTCCGCCTAGTCTCCGCTTGGGTAATCGTTGGCGCGGCGCATCGTCGGGTGAGAGCATCGAGGGCCGCTGCGGCCCTCAACGTGGCGATGCTGGCAAGCGGGTGCGCGGTCGAGACAGACCCGACCGCGCACCTCAGCCAACCGATTGTGTACGGTGTCGACGACCGAGAGGAGTACTACCAGGCGCCGCCCGCCGCTCGATCCGCGACCGCGGCTTCCATGGTCGCGCTCGTGCTCAAGTCCTCGGTGGCAGCGCTCGAGCAAGGATCTCTTCCCTCGCTTGGAGTCGTCGACGGACTCTGTCCGGGTGAAGCCTTCGCCGGCCAACCGGTCGCCGCGTTCTGCACCGGGGTCCTGGTCGATTGGGACCTCGTGCTCACCGCGGGACACTGCGCGAGCTTGTTTGCGATCGGGGACTTCGAAGTTGCGTTCGGGTACTATTACAGTGCCCCCGGCGTACTCGCCGTACAGGCCACGGACTTCCGAGACCCTATCGAGATCGTAGGCTGGGAAATGGACCCAGCGGGCGCGAATCCAAGGCTGGACTACGCGTGGCTTCGGCTTAGCAGTCCCGTAGGGCCTCCGCGGCAGCCCGCCGCTATCTACGTCCGGCCTCCTCCGATTGAGCTGGGCGAACCCCTGGTCTCGATTTCGACGGGCGGCGGCGTCCCGATGAAGATCGACGAAGACCCGAAGGTCCGGGACGTGCGCGCCTCCTCGTCGGACTACTTCATCGCCGACACCGACACGAGCGCCGGCGCATCGGGCGGCTCGGTGTTCGACGATTCGGGGGCCGTGCTGGGCATTCTCGCCCGCGGCGGCACTGATTACGTGACCACGGATGCCGGCTGTCGCGCGACCAATGAGGTGCCGGACGGCGCGGCGGCTCAGGAGCAGTACACGTACGCGTACCGGGCCGTGCAAGGCTTGTGCTCCGATCGGCCCTCCGCTAGCTCGATATGCCGGAATGATTGCGAAAACCCGTGCCAAGCCCTGGCTGAGGGCGATCCAGCCGGGAGATCGGCGGCCGGATGCGCTCTTGCGATGGGGCATCGTGATGACGCGACATTGTCTCTGTTTGCGCTGCTGTCCGTCCTTGTCGCCCTCAAGAGGGCAGATGGCGGAAGACGCTGCGAGCCACAGAGACGAGCCGCCTCGAGTCTAGCCGCTAAAGCTGGGACGGTTCCAGCGCGACTTCGGTGATCGATCCGGCGACGACGTTGACGTGCACTCGGCTCGACGGTTGACCAAGGACGACCGGCGTCGCGACGACGTCGACCGGGCCGGGGGGCACGTTCAGAAAGATAGCCACTCCGGAGACGTCGGTCGCTGCCGTGGGACCTTCGACGACGGACATGCCCGACTGGTAAAAGAGCTGCGCTTCGCCGCCCCCGTCCCCGAACGAGAGCGCGAAGCGAACGCCCGGCGCCTGTTCGCCGAAGCAATCGAGCGCAACCGCGGTGATCGCGCCGAGCGACGGGTCGGGCTGCGCGGTGCCCAACCATAGAGCGGTCCACTCGAGTGTGGAGAAGACGAAGATGGGTTCGGCGAAGACTCCGTCGGGCATCGAGAGCGGAAAACCCCAATAAAGAGACGTGGGTTCCAGATCTGGACCGGATATTTGAAGAAAGCCGTTCAAGCCGAAGCTCGGCGAGCTGCGCGTCGCGTCGACGAGCTTCGCTTCGCCGAGCGCCCCGGTCGTTTCCGGGCCGCTGACGGGGGTCGCGCAGTTCGGATCGTCTGGGGCGCACATCGACACGGTGGCGCCGATCTGCGGCTGCCCGAGAATGTCGACGACACGAAAAGAGAGATTTCGAATCTGATAGGGCACTGGATTCCAGCGGACGTGGCCGACGCAGGCCCAGTTACTGCCAACATCGCATTCGGCACGGCAGGCGCTCGTGATCGTCGTGTAAAACGAAAAAAACGGCGTTCCCGAAGCAGGGATGCAGGCGCCGGGGCAATCGCCGGTCGAGCACCCTTTGCGGCACCGAAAGTACGTCGCGCAGTTGGGGTCGGTGGCGCACTGCTCTTCGATCGTGCAGTCGTTCGTCTGTAAACACTGCGAACACGAGGCCGCGCTGGCTGGGTCGGCGATTTGGGACAGGCCGCCGCACGTGAGCCCGCACGCGTTCGAGCACTTTGCCGCAACGCACGCGTCCAGCGCGCCGGCGACTCCCTTGCCGTCGAGGGCGGGTTGGGGGTGATTCAGGGCGCACCGCGAGAGGCAAGCCGGATCGCCGTCGCACCCGAGGAGGCACCCGGACTCGAGCGCTTGGCAGGGCGCGAAGGCGTCGCA
>JBAULD010001036.1:0-3164 GCA_049578005.1 Polyangiaceae bacterium | reverse complement strand
TTTCTCTCTTGAATCAAAATGCTCTGGTCGTGGCCGACGGAATCATCGTACCGGTCGCCTGCGACTTTCTGTCGCTCGTCGGAGTGCGCCAGGTCGTCAAGACGGTGAAAAACGTCAATTCGCTGCTGCACCATCCGGTCCAGATTCACGGCGTCTTGCCGACTTTTTACGACGCGCGCGCGCGCATCTGCCGCGACGCTGTCGAGGCGCTGCGCGAGCACTTCGGGGACCGCGTTCTTCCTCCCATCCGCCAGGCGACCCGCCTGAAGGAAGCTCCGGCGCAGGGGAAGTCCATCTTCGAATTCGCCCCCGAGTCGACCTCGGCACAAGACTACGAACAAGTGGTCGACTTTCTCGTCAATGGACCCAAGGCCGCGATGTCGACCGCGGCGGCTGTGTGAAAAAGGAGAACGGGAATGGCAGCGCGTGACGCGCGTGACGCAGAGACAGGGCTCGGCACCGCCAGGGTGCTGGACGCGGACGAAGTGCAGGGGGTCCTGTCCGGATCGTTCTACGCGCACGCGTCCGCCGAGGTCGAACGCTCACGCAAGCCCGACCCCCGGGCCCCGAAGCCCTCCCACTACAAGGTCATCTGCATCTCGCTCTACACCAAGGACCTCGAGCACCTCGACACGCTCGTCGACGAGCTCAAGGCCCGCGGCATCACGAAGGCGAATCGCAGCGCGCTCATTCGCGTAGCGCTCGATCAGCTCGACCTGGACAAGGTTCCTCGCGGCCTCTGAGCAGCGCCCAAAAGTCGGCCATGTCCGCCGGGAGCGGGGCTTCGATGAGTAGACCCTGCCCCGTCACGGGATGCGCCAGCTCCAAGCGAGCCGCGTGGAGCGCATGCCGAGCCATCTGCAGCATCGCGTGATCCTCCTCAGTGAGCTCGCCGTCCGCGGCTCGTGCAAAGGCACGCTCGTCCGGCCCGTACAGCTTGTCGCCCACCACCGGGGCGCCCAGCGTCGCGAGATGAACGCGGATTTGGTGCTGCCGCCCCGTCTCGAGACCGCAGTGAACGAGCGCGTACGCGCGACCATCCGGCCCCGCTCGGACCTCCTGCACGTCGATGACCGTCGCGGCATATAGCCCTTCGGGCGCTTCGCTCGTACGCATCTTCACGCGCAACGGGTTGGCGATGTCCATCTCGAGGTTGCACTCGTACCGAAAGGAGATCGCGCCGTCGCCGCGGTCGGGCACGCCCCAGGTGATGGCGGCGTACGTCTTGGCGATTTCGCGGCGTAGCTCGAGCTGCTTCTTCAGCAAACGATCGCAGGCGCGGGTCTTCGTAATGAGCATGACCCCGCTCGTTTCGCGATCGAGGCGGTGGCCTAGCGACAGAAATTCGCTGTCGGGGCGCGCGGCTTGGAGCACCTTGATCACCGTGTTCCGGTGGTAGCGCGCCGTCGGATGCACCGGGAGAAGCGCCGGCTTGTCGATCGCCAGCAGGTGTTCGTCCTCGTAGAGCACCGGGAGGTCGACGGGGGCTGGCGTCTCGTCCCAGGGGGCGCGCCA
The DNA here is from genome assembly GCA_049578005.1 of Polyangiaceae bacterium. GTDB lineage: Bacteria > Myxococcota_A > Polyangia > Polyangiales > Polyangiaceae > Palsa-1150. The sequence continues at coordinate 1,649 of JBAULD010001036.1, read as the reverse complement.
GAGCAAGATGTGCTGATCGGGCTGCACCCGGTGGTTCGGATCGAGCTTGCGACCCCCCGCGTCGTAGGCGCTCGCGCGCACGATGGATTGGGCGCGTGTGCGGCTCGTGCGGTGGAGCTGGTCGCGCATGAAGACGTCGAGGCGCTGCCCTGCCACCTCCGGCGGCGCGCGGAAGACCGAGACGACCGCCTCCTCCGTCATCCCCGCGGGACGCGTATAGCGGACTTCGGACGCGCGCAGTCGCGACATGCGCCCCGAGCATAGTGCATCGATCGCCTCGAATCGATCCGCGGGGCGTCTTGTCCCCGGCGTGGTAGAAGGCGCTCCGCCATGGATATCACCTTCGTCACGACCGAGCTTTCCCCTTTCGTCAAGGTCGGAGGCCTCGCGGACGTCTCGTCGGGCCTGCCCAAGGCGCTTCGCACGCTGGGCCATGCCGTCACCGTCGTGATGCCGAGATTCCCCGCGCTCGAGAAGCACGGCCTGCTCCTCGCGCGCCGCCTCACGCCGCTGCGGTTCGCGCTCGGTGACCGCGCCTTCGAAGTGACCGTCTTCGACGGCCGACTCGCGTCGCAAGTGGACCTCGTCGTGGTCGACGTACCCGGACTCTTCGATCGAGCGGGCGTCTACGGCGAACGCGGCGAAGACTATCCGGACAACGCGCTTCGCTTCGCGGTGCTTTCGCGCGCCGCCGCCGAGCTCGTTCGGCAGCGGGTCGCGAGCGGGAGGACGATCGACGTCGTGCATTGCAACGACTGGCCAACGGCTCTCGTGCCGACCTATCTCCGGGCACTCGCCGCCGAAGTTCCGGCGCTCGCCACCCTCCGTACGGTGCTCACGATCCACAACGTCGCGCATCAGGGCGTCTTTCCGAAGGAGATGCTGCCGATGCTGGGCATCGGCTGGGAGGCGTTCACCGTGGACGGAGTGGAGTTCTACGGCGGCATCAACCTGCTCAAACAAGGCATCCTCACCGCCGCCGCCCTGACGACCGTGAGCCCGACCTACGCCCGCCAGATTCAGTCGCCCGAGTACGGCGCAGGGCTCGACGGAGTGCTCCGGGCCCACGGCGAGGCGCTGCTCGGAATCACCAACGGAGTGGACTACGCGGTTTGGAATCCCGCGACCGACCCTGCCCTCGTCGCTCGCTACGACGCGGAGGACACGACGAACAAGGCTCGCTGCAAGGGTGCCCTTCAAAAGGAGGTTGCCCTGCCGCTCGATGCGCACGCGCCGCTCGTTGCTTTCGTCGGGCGCATCGTGGAGCAAAAAGGCACCGACTTGGTCGTCGGCGCGATGCCCCGGCTCTTGAGAGGAACCGAAGCCCAGATCGTCGTGGCGGGCGAGGGCGAGGGCACGCTCGTTTCGTCGCTGGAAGCGGCCGTGGCCAAGTCCCACGGACGGGCGGCGTACGTGGGAGCGGCGAGCGAAGGGCTGGTGCACCGCATCTTCGCGGGCGCCGACCTCGTGCTCGTGCCCAGCCGCTACGAACCGTGCGGACTCGTGCAAATGTTCGGGCAGCGTTACGGGGCTCTCCCGGTCGCGCACGCGACCGGCGGTCTTGTCGACACGATCGTGGACTGCGACGCGCACCTCGAGACCGGAACGGGATTCCTGTTCGGTGAACCCACCGCCGACGCCCTCTTGGC
>JBAULD010001035.1:0-6961 GCA_049578005.1 Polyangiaceae bacterium | reverse complement strand
GGCAGCAACTGCTCGGGCCCTGGCTTGAGCAATCCGCCCCCGGACGTGCTCGCGCGGTTCCAGGCCGCGCAGCACGAGTCCTACGAGGCCTCGTGTGGCGGCAAGACGTCCTGCGTAGCGACCGATCCTTCGACCTTGACGACCTGCCAGCTGAACGAGCTGACGCCGCAGCAGAACCCGCAAAGCTTCCAGAACGGGGACTGCTCGGCATCGACGCAGCTAGGTTGGTGCTACGTCGAAGGAGCCGCCGCGGGAACTTGTTCGCAGCAAATTCTGTTTACGGCGAGCGAACCCCCGCAGGGCGCCACAGTGACGCTCCAGTGCCTCGAACAGGCAGCGACCACCGGACCGTGACGGGGTCGAGCAGGTAAGCTCCTTTTGGGCCCTCCGAGGAGGGCCGCGCCGGCTCGGTTTGGGGTATATCCACCCGGAATGGGGCCGGCGAAAAAGACCATTCTCGTCGTCGACGATGAGCCGCACATCGTTCTCGGACTGCGTGACGCCCTCGAGTTCGAGGGGTTTCGAGTCATCACGGCGGACAAGGGCAAGGACGCCATTGCGCTCGCGCGCGCCGAAAGCCCCGACGCGATCATCCTCGACCTGATGTTGCCCGACGTGAACGGGTACGCCGTATGCGACGAGCTCCGCCGCGTGAACGCGATCGTGCCCATCGTGATGCTCACCGCTCGCTCGCAGGAGGCCGACAAGGTCCGCGGGCTGGACGCCGGAGCCGACGACTACGTGACCAAGCCCTTCGGCGTGAACGAGCTCATCGCGCGGATGCGGGCGATCTTTCGGCGGGCCGCGCGCGGGGCGGCCAGCGCGCCGGAGACGATGGCGATAGGCGAGGTGACCGTCAACTTCACGGCGCAAACGGTGACCGCGGCGCGTGGGGGTGAACACATGCTGTCGTTTTACGAGGTCGAGCTCCTGCGCATGCTGGCCGAGCGCGCGGGACAGCCGGTGAGCCGCGACGAGATCTTGGCGAAAGTCTGGGGTCTCGAAGGCTCGGCCACGAACCGGACGGTGGACAACTTCATCGTCAAGCTGCGAAGAAAAATCGAAAAGAGCCCGGAGAAACCCCAGCACATCCTGACGGTGTATGGGTTTGGATACAAACTCGCTTGAACCCCCCGTGTGACCCGGGCGTTCCTCTCGCTTCCTGGCGGTTCCTCATTGTCGCGCTCGCGCAGGCGCGAGAGCGCTAGAGCACGAACACGACCTCCAGCCGCTCGTTGCGGACGCGCTCTTTGAGGTCGGCGGGATCGACCACCGGCGCCAGCGCTCCAGCGAACTCGGATCGAACGCGCGCTGCGGCCGCCCCACCATCGATGAGCGCGTGAACCGCAGCGTCGGCACGCTTCGCGTCCGTCGTATCGCCCGGAGCAGGAGCGTTTGCGTCGTGGACGACCACTTGGACTCCGAAGAGCTTGTGGGCGGCGGCGACGCGGCCCAGATTCTTGAGCCTTTCGGCCGCGGAGGTGGTCAGCGCCGGGCCCCGGAACGAGTCACGCAAAGTCACCGTCACGCCGCGCTCATCGCGCGACGGGTCCCAGCCCCCCTCCGCCGAGAGCTCTGCCAGCAGCCCATCGGCCGCGTCGGCGTCGTGATCCGCGCCGCGCCGCGCCCGGGTAAGCACGTCGAGACAATGCGCACGGGAGCGAGAGGCTTCGTCGATGGGTGCGGGGCGCGCGCTCTTGGCGAGGCGACCTTCGAGCGTCGCCAAGCCGCTATCGGCGTCGACCAGGCCCGGCGCGTCGTGAGCGACCATTCGCGCCGCCGAGCAGAGCAGTCGGGCCTGCATCGCCAGAGACCGGGCGGCCACGCTCCGGGCCGCCTCACGCTCCGGAGTGGTCGGGGCGCTCGATGCCGGCAACAGCCGTTCGCGTGCGATTCGGAGACGGCCCTCGAGCTCGTCCGCGTCGCGGTCGAGGGCGGCGCGCGAAGCCTCGAGCGTCTTCTCCTCGGCATTCGCGTCCTCGAGCTTCTTCTGGGCGTCCGCCAGCTCGATCGCCGCGCGGGCGAGGCGCACGACGATTCGCGCGTGGGCGTACGCCGCGATCGCATGCTCGGCGTGTAGCTTCGCCGCCACGTCGTCGGACGACGCATGCGCCGCGAGAGCCAACTGGTCCTCTTGTTCGGCGTGCGCGTACGCTTCAGGCGCGAGTTTGACTTCTTCGGCGCCGATCGACGCGCTCCGGACACGCTGCATGTCCTCGATCGCCGCGACGCGGAGCGGAGGAGCGCCGCATCCGCCCACGGCTAGCGCACCGGCGAGGATGATCATTCGTCCGAGCCCCCTCACGGCGTGCCTCCGGCGGCCGCCGCTTTGACCTGCCCGTCTTTTCCGGCCGCCTTCTTTCCCGTCGCCACGTCGCCGCCGCGCCCATCAGTGGCCTTGCGTTCGGGCGTCGTCCGGCTGGCATCCTCGAGCTCGGCTCTCATCCGACCTATCCGAGCGATCCCTTCCTCGACGAGGGCCCGCGACCGCTCCACTCGAGCCTTGACGTCCTCCGCTTTGCGCCTCGCGTCCGACGCCGCGCCTTCGGCGTCCGCCGCCCGAGCGAGATCGCGCGCCATGTCCGCCCACTCGCGCGCCAGCCCATCGGCGGCTTTTGCATGCGCTTCGTCTCCCACCGCGCGCAGCCGCGTCGCCCTCTCCATCGCGTCCTTCGCGTTTGTGATGGGGACCGCGGTGAGCGACGCATGGGCTGGGTCTTTCTCGAATTGTTGCACGACAGCGGTCGCCGCCGCGTGGTCGTCGGTCCCTTGCGCCGGTGCGGCCGCGGTCCATACGAGTGCGAGCCCAACGGCGGAAGCCGCTGCGGTCGCGCGCCGGAGTCCTGCAGGATGCATCGCGCCCACGATGGCCGCGCACGGTCGCTCTTGTCAATCCGGCCGAAACTCGCCGCGTCGCCGCGCGGCCAGGGTGCTCATTACGTTACTGTCAGCACCGCGCCGTCCGTCCGAGGTCGAGCACCCGAGGCTCGATCGTGTCGTCGACTCCGAGAAACTCCGTCAGCTCTTCGATGGTCGATTGGCTATCGTCGAGCTCCTCGACCATGCGGTCGATCTCGTCGGTGGCACCCGATGGGTCGACGGGTGCGGCCACCTGTTCGTGGGTGAGCTGGACCAGCTCGCCGATCATCGCGAGCTGATGGGCGATCGCCTCGAGCGCCGCACGCGAGCGATCCCAACGATCGGCGCGTTTCCGCGCGATCGCGGAGCGTCGTTGCGCCAGGGCGCGCGTATGCGGATTTGGCGAGAACCGCGCCGCCTCCAGCGTGCGGATCTCCTCGTCCAACGTGCGCCGGTCCACCGACGAAAGACACTCTCGGCTCACGTTGTAAGCGATGGCGAGGCGCACGTAGCTCGCCAGAAGGCGCAGGCACTCGTCGCCGGCGAGCTGCGCCGCAGTACCATGAGGTCTGGTCGCGTCGCGGATTTTGTCGACCACCGACTCGAGGCGCAAGAGCTCGCGCCTGTGATCCTCCCCCATCTGGAGAAATAGCGTGGTCCGCACCTCCGCGGCCTTCGTACGCTCGACTTGATCGAGCCGCTCGTCGACGTACCGCCGGAAGACCTGCAACCGGAGCACGATGCCCAAGAGGAGAAGCTCGGCGGCGCCAAAGACCAGAAGCAGCACGAGCAGGCTCCAATTCGCCACCCCGAAGACCGTCGCGCCTGCGAGGACCACGACGTGCCAAGGGTGCATGAGCGCATGCTTGACGTAGACCCAGGCGCTGCGTCGGGTGCCCGCGTCCGCGCTCGACGGCACGACGCGCACAGCCCGGCGCGGCGCGGCAGAGGAGGGATCGATCGGGGCCGTCGGGGCGGGTGGTGCGGGCGGACCCGCGGCGGTGGGTTGAAAGGAGTCTCTGGTCTTCTCGCAGAGGGGGCGTCCCGTGGCGACGCGCGCACGGTGAACGCCGTTGACCTTGGCCTGCGGCTGATCGTGGCTCGACATCGAGCTCCTCCCTTCGAGGGCGAGTGCTCGAGAAGGGCGCAAGGCTCGTGCCGTTCGGCGCTCGCGTCGGCTCGAGCTTCACGGAGCTTTCCTTTCGCGCGATCGGGACGCGTGCGGCGCGTGGCAGCGAGGCGGCGAGCCACGCGCTGTCGGGGCTGTCGGGGCGGTGCGCGGCCATCGGCGCGAGTCCGTTTTACGGACCCTTCGCCGACGAGACCGTCTCGGCACGAAACGAGCAGAGCAACCTCGCAAAGAAGGCACGCAGTCCCGGAGGAGACCCATGCAAGATGTCGTGAAGGACTATCGCCGACCGGCGTTCGGCACGTACGCGGAGCCCCTGTCAGGGCTGCGGGTGAGCTGGGGATCGGTTCTGGCTGGAAGCGTGACGCTTCTCGCCGTGTCGGCGATGGTGTTGACGTTGGCGCTCGGCATCGTTTCCATTCTCTCGCACCCGACGCTCCCCTCGCTCAAGGGGAGTGCGATCGCTCTATGGGTGTGCGGCATGGCCGCCACAATCCTGGGGGCCTTCGCAGGCGGCTGGCTGGCCGGCTACCTGCCGGGCAGCACTCGGCCGGGGCTCGGAGTGGTCCACGGTTTTCTTTCCTGGGCGTTGGCCTTGGTGGTTTCCCTCGGCTTCCAGCTCTTCATTCTCCGCGCGACGCTCGTTGCGGCCACGAATACCGCGATCGAAGCGGGCGTTGCGCTGGAAGCCGCCCGGGGAGCCCCTGACGATGGGGCCCCCGACAGCGCGGCGCCGGCACCGCGAACCGAACCAAGTCGTGGAGACTCGTACGCCACCGGGCGCACGGCGCTCAACTACGTCGCGGGATTCGGTTGGTCGTGGTTCGGCACGTGGTTCGTCGCTGGCGTGCTCGCGATGGCGGGCGCGAGCGCGGGCGTGCGCCGTCTGCGCCAGAGCGACTTCCCGGACGAGCCCCGCTACGAGCGGGACGAACGCGCGCGCACGATGGGCCCCCCCCTGACGCCCGCAGAAGGCAGAAGGTGAGGGGAGGCCTGCATCCGAGGTCGCGTACCCCGTAGAGGCTCTCTCTACGGGGTCACCTCTGCGTGCGTAATCCTGTCGAGCTTCGGGAACCTCGCGTCGAGGTACGCATTTCCCTGGGCTTGGACGAGCCCCTGATCCGGTCCGGCCCCCATCGGGGCTCCTTCGCCGTACCCCTTGTAGAGCGAGTCGACGACGTCCATGCCCTGAACGACCTGGCCAAAAGGCGCGAAGTTCGCGTCGAGCCTGGAGTTGTCGCCGTAGTTGATGAACACCTGCGTGCCGCGTGTGTTGGGTGTGCCGCGTTGGGCGAAGGTGACGTAGCCGCGCTTGTTCGACTGCTTCACGGGATCGTCGGGGATGTTCTGGTCCAGCCACTTCTTCGCGACCGCCGGATCCCCGCTTATCCCGAACTGGACCATGAATCCGTCGATGGCGCGGAAGAAGCGCGTATCGTCGAAGAACCCCATCTTGACGAGGTTGTAGAATCGATCTGCTCCGTTCGGCGACCACTCGCGGTGGACTTGAACGACGAAGTCGCCCTTCGTGGTCGTGAACTTTGCTTTGAACGTGTCTGGCGCCTTCGCCGTCGCCTTCGAGGGGTCGAGCAGATCTGGATGCGCGATCGAAGCCAGCTGCGAGGGCTTCGGGGCAGCGGCCGTCGCCGCGGCGGGAGCGGACGTGGACTCGGCCGACGAGCCGGACGCGGGCTCGGACTGGGCCTTGGAGCATGCGCTGATCGCGATCGCGGCTGCGAGAATGGAGAATGAAGCCTTCATGGGCGCCTCATATCACGAGCCACTGTCCGCCCAAAATCCGCTATCTACCATCCCATCCAATCGACCGCGGCGACTGCGCCGAGCTGAACGCAAACGTCGAGCGCCGCAACCGCAGCGAGCCAAAATAGGCCGATGTCGACGCCGGCGAAGCCGCGCCGTGTTCTCACGAAATGAACGAACACGCACAGCGGGTGTACCCCGAGGTTCCACAAACCGAAGATGGCCGCGTCGCGCGATGAAGGAGGCCAGGCGCGCGCGAGCCTTTCGCCGCGCAGTCGGTGTTCGTCGGCGACGATGATCGCGGTCACCGCAGGCAGCGTCGCAGCCCACGACGCCACGACTTGCACGAGCTCCAAGTCTCCGGACTTCACTGCCGCGAACCGGCGATGGCGATGAACACCCGCATGACCATCTTCGTGGTCCGAGCTGTGTCGCCCGAGAGCACCATCGTGGTCGTGCCGTCGAATGTCGTTTGTGGCACGAGGCGCGACAGGTCGAACCGTACCTTGGCTTCGCCCGAGGCCAGCATCGATTCCATGCGTGCCCGAGCGCCCGGCGACGCGGCGGGGGCGCGTAGCGACTGCGGGGGTGCGGTCTGCGCCAGCGTGTCCGCAAGGGCCCCCTTGTCGCCCTTTAGGTCGGTGAGGCGGAAGGTCTCCGTTTGCGTCACGCGCGCATCGCGCTCGTCGAGCTGCGATAGCTTTCGCCAGCGCGCCCCCACGCCCACTTCTTCCTCCGGAAGCGGGGCAGCGACGTCGCGTAACGTCTGAATGACCTGCTCTGCCATCTGGCTGGCCGCCACCGCGTCGACGGCGGAGCCCGGATCCACGGTCACTTCCTTCGTGAGGCCGCGCGATGTGACCACCGCGCTCCCGGATAGACGTGCGATGCCGGCGACCTCGACGCGCATTCCTTCCGTCACGTCCGACGGAGTCTCGTCTCGGGCGTCGGTCTTCGCGGATGTTACACGCCACGCGTATCGCAGGTCGCCGTCCGTGCCGACGCTCTTGGGATCGATGTCCATGGCAATGTGCACCGAAGGAAGGGGAACTTCGTTCGTTCCCGCTACGCCCGTCGAGGCCGTCGTGCGTAGGTCCATCGCGAGGCGTTCTTTCTGATCGAGCCGCCACGCGTATCGAAGCTTGCGTCTCGGTTCCTGCCCCGACTCCAGCATCTTCAGCGTCGAGCCCGGGGAGGCGTGCTGCGTAGAGG
>JBAULD010001034.1:0-4530 GCA_049578005.1 Polyangiaceae bacterium | reverse complement strand
ACCATCTCCTTCATCCTCGTCGAACCACAGAGCACGTCGGCCATCCCCCATATCCAGGAAGAGGTGCGGCGCCTCGGCTACCAGGTCTTGACCGAGCAGGGTCTCATCGATCGAATCACGAACTGGTACATTTTCCACACCGGCATGGGGACGAACCTCCTCCTCATGACCGCCATCAGCTTCATCGTCGGTCTCTCGATCTCCGGGCAGACCTTCTACACCTTCGTGCTCGAAAACATGGAGAAGTTCGGCGCCCTCAAGGCCATCGGCGCGAAGGGCCGCGAGCTCGTCGCGATGATCTTCTTCCAGGCGACCATCACCGGACTCGCCGGCTATGGCCTCGGCATCGGTCTGTGCGCGGGGCTCATCGCGCTCGCCAAGCTACGGGTGCCCGACTACGCGTCCATCATCACCTACGCCAATCTAGCTCTGGCGTTGGGGATGGTGCTCGTCATCTCTGCCTTTTCCGGCTACATCGCGGTTCGTAAGGTGCTCCGCATCGACCCTTACGACATCTTCCGAGGCTGACATGGACACCGTCGCCATTCGCGCCAAGGGGCTGACCAAGTCGTTTGGTCAAGGCGAGTCCAAGATGGTTGCGGTGCGCGAAGTCACGTTCGAGGCCCGATTCAAGGAAATGCTCTATATCGTCGGTCCGTCAGGCAGCGGCAAGACGACACTGCTCAGTATCATTTCCGGAATTTTGCGACCCGACGCCGGCAAGGTCTTCGTCGAAGACGTCGACGTTTGGTCGCTCAAAGAAAACGCGCTCGCGGACTTCAGACTGCAAAAACTGGGCTTCGTATTTCAAGATTTTCATCTCTTTCCGAACCTCAAAACCGTCGAGAACGTGGCCATTCCGCTCGTTCTGAAGAGGCGCCCCTGGGCCGACGCACTGCGGGAGGCGATGAAATATCTCGAGGTGGTCGGGCTTGCCAATCGCGCCGAGCTCAACCCGACGCGGCTGAGCGGCGGGGAACAACAGCGCGTGGCGATTGCACGCGCCCTGGCCAGCGGTCCCGACCTGATGATCTTCGACGAGCCGACAGCGTCGCTCGACGGAGACACGGGAAAGAAAATCGTGGAGTTCGTGAAGCGCGAGGTGCTGACCGACCACCGATGCATCGTCGTCGTGACGCACGACGAACGAATTTATGAGTATGCCGATCGCATTCTGCACATGGAAGACGGACGCCTTCTCGAAGGCAAGGGCGTTGCCGATGCGTAACAAAATAACATTTGCACTCGTGGTAATCGGGGTTCTGGGCGCGCTCTGGAGCGCTTACGTGTACGCGGTGCCCGGGAAGCCGTTGCCGCCGGTCTTCAACCCAGCGCCGAACCCCTATGCAGACGGCATCTACACGAACGGGATCGTCGAAAGCTATCAATCGAACGGCGAAAACATCAACATATATCCCGAAGTGGCTGGATCCATCGTGCGCGTCCTCGTGACCGAAGGTCAGCCAGTGACGCAGGGTACGCCGCTCGTGCAAATCGACGACACGATCCAGCGCGCGACGGTGGAGCAGCTGAAGTCCCAGGCGGAAGCTGCCCAGGCGTTGCTCGAAGAGCTCCGCGCTCAGCCTCGCAAAGAGAACCTCGAAGTGTCTCGAGCGCAAGTGGAGATGGCGCAGGCCAGCCTCAAGAACATGCAGGATCAACTCGACAAGCAGCAGCGGTCTCACGACATCTCGCCCGAGTCGGTCAGTAGAGACGTGCTCGACAACGCGATCAACGCCCAGCGAGTCGCCAAGGCCAATCTGGAGGTCGTGACGCGGCAATACGAACAAACCAAAGCCGGGGCCTGGGTTTTCGACGTTCGCAATCAGCAGAAGCAGGCGGAGGCGGCCGCCAAAGCCTACGGGGCGTCCGCCGCCCTCCTCGCCAAGTATCTCATCAAGGCCCCGATCGACGGGATCGTGATGTCCATCAACGCGACCGCCGGCAGTTACGTGTCTCCCCAAGGCGGGTACGACACGTATACGCAAGGTTTCGGCCCAATCGTCGTGATGGGCACGTCGAAAGGCACGCTTGCCGTTCGTTGCTACATCGACGAGATTCTCATTCCGCGCCTTCCGCCGGCCGACACGCTGGAGGCGAAAATGTTCATCCGAGGCACGAGCACGAGCATCCCGCTCGAGTTCGTTCGGGTGCAGCCGTACGTGTCCCCCAAGATTCAGCTGTCGAATCAACGACAGGAGAAGGTCGATCTTCGGGTGCTCCCAATCATCTTCCGCTTTCAACCGCCGCACGGGGTGCAAGTGTTTCCCGGCGAGCTCGTCGACGTGTACATCCGAGGGAAGTGACGTGACGCGGCGGTTGTGCGCTCTGTTGGTCCCGTGGTTGTTCGGTTTGGGCTGCGCCGTTGGCCCTGACTTCCATCGTCCCCCCGTCCCCGACGACGCCGTCGGGTTCGTCCGGGACCCCGCCAAGGAGACCGTCGTCGCCGACGGAAAGGCGCAGAGAGTCGTGGAAGGTCCGTTGGCCACAGCCGACTGGTGGCAGATGTTGCACTGTCCCGCGCTCGATTCGATTGTCCGCCACGCGATCGCTGCAAATCCAGGGCTCGAGTCGGCGAGGGCGACTCTTCGTAGGAGTCAGGACAACCTGCGAGCGGGCGCTGGAGTCTTTTTCCCGCAAATCGACGCGAAGGCGGGTTTGAGCCGACAGCGCTACAACCCGGTCCCCGGTACGCTTCCGAGCAGCGTCTTCAACTTGTTCACGCTCTCCGGTACCGTCAGTTATTCCCTAGACTTGTGGGGCGGCGCGCGCCGCGAATTCGAGGCGCTCGAGGCCGGAGTGGAAGCCCAGCGGTTCGCGCTCGCCGGCGCGTACGTGATGCTGGCGGGAAACGTCGTCAACGCCGTGATCGCACAAGCGTCGTATCGAGCGGAGATCGAGGCCACGGACGCGGCGGTCAGCCTCCTCCGCGAGCAGGTGCGTATCGGCCACGCTCAGGTCACGGCCGGGACGATTCCTTACGTCAACGTTCTCAGTTTGGAGAGTCAGTTGGCAAGCACGGAGGCGACCGTGCCGCCGCTCGAGCAAAAGATCGACCAGACGGCCGATCTGCTTGCGGCGTTGACAGGGACGACTCCGGCGACTTTCCGGCGAACTCTCGTTTTGCTCTCCGACCTGGACCTCCCTCGAGACCTGCCGGTCAGTCTTCCGTCGGAGATGGTCCGACAACGTCCCGATATCCTGATCGCCGAGGCTCAACTCCACGCTGCGAACGCCGGCATTGGCGTGGCGACGGCCGCGATGCTGCCGAATCTCACGCTCAGCGCGGATTACGGCGCGAACAGTACGACGCCATCCTCGCTGTTCAGCGCCGGATCGGTCTTCTGGGGTTTGGGTGCGGGTCTGACGCAACCGCTCTTTCACGGAGGGACGCTCTACTACCAGCGAAAGGCGGCGATCGACGCCCGTGACGTCGCCGCCGCCGACTATCGGCAGACCGTGCTCGCGGCGTTCGAACAGGTGGCGGACGTGCTGCAAGGCTTGAGGCACGACGCGGACGCTCTCGTGGCCCAGACCGCGGCAGTCGGCTCCGCGGAGAGAGCCATGAGGCTTGTCGAGGCCAACTATGACGCTGGCGTCGCGACGTACTTGCAAGTGCTCGTCGCAAACGGACAGTACTTGCAGTCGAAGGTCGGCTACGTTCAGGCCGTCGCGCAGCGTTTGCAAGACACCGCGGCCCTCTGCGTCGCGCTCGGCGGCGGTTGGTGGAATACGCCTTCGGCGACGCGTGACTGAAGTGTCGCCGCGACGCTGCGCCGGTCAATGCGAGGCCCTGGTCTCCGTGGCCGGAAAGGTAGCAAGTACGGACTCGGTGGCTTGGCGCACCCGCGCGTAGTCGACTGGACCCGGAGTGACCTCGGTTCTGGCGAAGCCGTGCCAGAGCAGGTCGCGTGTCCTTCTGTCGAAGGCATCGATGACGAACGCCCCTTCGACGAAATCCAGCTCTTCCTGGTCGAGTTGGCCGTGATATGTAGCCTCGACCTCGGCGGGTCCAGGCACGTTGCCATCGCCTGTCTGCGCGGAGAGACCGGCCACGCCGCCTCCGAGGGGCATCGTCCCTGTAGACATGGGAATCTTGTACTGTCGGCGCCCGGCCTCGACTCTCACGATTAAATCGGCTTGTTCGATCGGCGAGAGGATGTACCCGCGACTTTGAAGGATGCTCGCGGCGATTTGTCGGACGTGGTCACGAACGTCTGCGGACCTGGCGGACGTCTCGTATTTGTTGGGCGCCTGCGCTCGGACATCGAACGCAAATGTCCGGTATCGCTCGAAGTGCGCGGCTGGGGACCGGATCGAATGGATGTCGACGGCGGATGTGCATCGGGCGGCTGCGCCCACGAGCAATGCGGCACCGCCGAGGACCCTGAAGAGCTTCGCTGTCATGGTCGGCCTCGTCTGCATCTGGTTTACTCTTCTTGTGACCCGCCCTCACGACGTTTCCCAAAGATTTGCCTCCCGTCCCTTACGGGTGAGGTCGGGGTGCGTTTTGCCCGTCCGACCCATTCC
>JBAULD010001033.1:0-4212 GCA_049578005.1 Polyangiaceae bacterium | reverse complement strand
CGCTACAACCGGCCCGGTCACCGCGTGTTCGATCACTACACGTACGCGCTCGCAAGCGACGGTGATTTGATGGAGGGCGTCCAGGCCGAAGCGGCATCGCTCGCTGGACATCTCCGGCTCGGCAAGCTCGTCGTCTTGTACGACGCGAACGGCGTGACCTTGTCGGGCACGACGTCGCTCGCGTTCACGGAGGACGTCTTGGCACGATATGCCGGGTACGGCTGGCACGTGCAGCGGGTCGGCGATGGAAACGACGTCGAGGCCATCTCGCGCGCCATCGAAGCGGCGAAAGAGGCGCGCGATCAGCCCTCGCTAATTGCTGTGAGCACGGTCATCGCGTTCGGCGCGCCCGACCTCGCCGGGTCCTGGCACGCACACGGGAACCCGCTCGGTCCAGAAGAGGTGCGCAAGACGAAGCGCAACCTAGGCTGGCCCGAAGAGCCCTCATTCCACGTTCCACCGGAAGCGTTCGCGCATTTCCGCACCGCGCTCGAGCGCGGCAAGACTCTGGAGGAGGGGTGGAACCGCCGCTTTACCGAATACGCGAAAGAGTTTCCCGACCTCGCCCGGGAGGTCTCGCGCCGTTTCGCGGCAAAGCTCCCGCGCGACTGGGACCGCACGCTGCCCGAGTTCGTCGCCGACTCCAAGAAAGGCATGGCCACCCGCAAGGCCTCCGAGTCGGTGCTGCAGGAGCTCGCGAAGACCGTGCCCGAGCTCATCGGCGGCTCCGGCGATCTCGACCCATCGACGTACACGTGGCTGAAGGAGGACGGAGACTTCGAGGCTCCGTCACGTCCGCGCGAAGGCGTCGAAGGGGCGGTGGGCGGCGGTTGGGGGTACGGCGGGCGGAACATCCATTTCGGCGTGCGCGAACACGCGATGGGCGGCGCCATCAACGGCCTCGCCTATCACGGCGGCTTCATCCCGTTTGCGGCCACCTTCCTCGTTTTCGCGGACTACATGCGGCCGCCGATCCGGTTGTCGGCGATCGCCGGCTTGCAATCGATCTGGGTCTACACCCACGACAGCATCGCTGTCGGTCAAGACGGACCATCCCATGAGCCCGTCGAACAGCTCGCTTCACTGCGGGCCATCCCCGGGATGACGGTCCTCCGGCCCTGCGATGCCAACGAGACCCGCGTCGCCTGGCAGGTCGCTCTGGAGAACCGCGACGGACCCACGGTGCTCGTGCTCTCGCGGCAGAATACGCCGACGCTCGATCGTGCCGAGGTGGCGCCTGCGGAGAACCTTCGCCTCGGCGCCTACGTCCTCAATCCGGGCGAGAAGAATCCCGAACTGATTCTCATCGGTACGGGGACGGAGGTATCGCTCATCGTCGCCGCCGAACCGGTGCTGCGTGCGCGCCGCGTGCGCGTACGCCTGGTGTCGATGCCGTCGTGGGAGCTCTTCGCGCGCCAGAGCGAAGAGTATCGAGAGAGTGTGCTCCCACGCGCGGTCGAGGCGCGCCTGGCCGTCGAGGCCGCCCGATCCTTCGGCTGGGAGCGCTGGGTGGGCACCGGCGGGGACATCGTATCCGTCGATCGGTTCGGAGCCTCGGCGCCGGGCGAAGTCGTCCTCGAGAACTACGGCTTCTCCGTCGACCACATCGTCGCTCGGGCGCTCCGCCTCGTCGGGCGAGGCCCGTGATCTCGACAGCGCGCTCGTTCAGCCCGGATCCTGCGCAGCGGCGGTGTCGACCATCCAGTGCAGCTCCCCACGGACGGGCTTCACCAGCTGTGCCGGAAGCGGCGTACGACGCTCCCGGTCTCCTTTGAGTACTTCGCGAAGGCGCGGTGCCTTGTCGGCGCCAGCGACGAGAAACGTGATGTCCGCTGCGGCGTTCAGGACCACCGTCGTCAGCGTTACCCGCCACATGTCACGCGGCTGTTCGACGTGCACCGCCATCGCCCAGCGTCGCGTCTCGGTCGCCGCGGCAGAGCCCGGAAAGATCGACGCCGTATGGCCGTCGCGTCCCATTCCGAGGAGGACGAGATCGAAGCTGCGGATCGGCGTGTCGCCCGGGCCGAAAAACTCACGAAGCAGGCCCTCGTATCCCGCGGCTGCTTGCTCCGGAGGGTCTTCTCCGCGGATGCGGTGCACGTTGCCCGGCGGTAGCGGAACGCGATCGATCATGGCTTCGCGGACCATCCGATAGTTCGAGTCGGGCTGATCCGGGCCCACGCATCTCTCGTCCCCCCAGAAGAGGTGGGTCCGCGACCAATCGATGCGCGCTACGTAGGGCTCCGAGGCCAGCCGCTCATAGAGCGGTCGTGGCGTCGAGCCGCCGGAAAGTGCGACGAGACATCGGCCACGCGTCCGGATGGCTTCGCACGCGACTGTCACGAAGCGCTCGGCCTCCGCGCGCACCAGTTCGCTGGCGTCTGGGAAAATCTCGACATCGGACATGGCCTCCTCCGTAGGTTAGGCAGGAGTCGGACGTGAGAGCAGGCGGCATGCCGGTTGCGTCCTCGACGGTCCGCACGCGAAGGGATGCGACGATGAAGACCGTGAGCACCACCCGAGCCGACGCGCTCGTATTCTTCGGAGCGACGGGCGATCTCGCGTACGAGCTCGTCTTCCCCGCGCTCCAGTCGATGGCCAAGCACGGAACGCTCGACTTCCCGGTCATCGGCGTCGCAAAAAGACCGTGGACTACCGACCAGCTCCGGACCCGCGCGAAGCAGAGCTTGGAGGCGCACGGGGGGCTCGATGCCGCGGCGTTCTCGAAGCTGAGTGCCCAGCTCGCCTACGTGAGCGGCGACTACAACGATCCGTCGACGTTCCAGGCCATCCGGGCGCAGCTCGGCGCCGCGCGCAGGCCGGCCTACTACCTCGCCATCCCGCCGGCTCTATTCGAGGTGGTCGTCGAGCGGCTGACCAGCTCGGGCTGCGCCCGAGACGCTCGAGTCATCATCGAGAAGCCGTTCGGGACAGACCTCGAGTCCGCGCAGCGGCTCGACCGCATTCTGCGGCGCTCGTTCGACGAGGCGTCGATTCTCCGGATCGACCATTTCCTCGGCAAGCGACCGGTGAACAACCTACTCTTCTTCCGCTTCGCCAACGCCTTGCTCGAGCCCATCTGGAACCGCACCTATATCGAGAGCGTTCAGATCACGATGTCCGAAACGTTCGGCGTTCGGGACCGAGGGGCGTTCTACGAGCAAGTGGGCGCCATCCGCGACGTCGTCGAGAACCACCTGTTCCAGGTCGTGAGCAATCTTGCCATGGAGCCACCGGTCGGAACCGACGCCGAGCCGATGAGGGACGAAAAAGTGAAGGTGCTGCAGGCCATCGCGCCCCTCGCCCCGAAGACTGTCGTGCGAGGTCAGTACAAGGGTTATCGCGAGGCAAAGGGGGTCGCGCGCAATTCTCAGGTCGAGACCTTCGCGGCGATAGAGCTCGCGATCGACTCCTGGCGCTGGAGGGGCGTTCCCTTCTTCATCCGGGCGGGCAAGTGCCTACCCGTGACGTGCACTGAAGTATTGGTCCGGATGCGCCAGCCGCCGACGTTTTACCCGAATGAGCTGGCTCCGAACTACTTCCGGTTCCGCATCAGCCCCGACAGCACAATCGCCATCGGCACGAACGTTCTCGCCCCCGGCCACGACGTCGCCCCGCAGGCGGGCGAAGTGCTCTGCGCCAGGGACCCTCTTTCGGACACGTTGCTTCCGTACGAGCGAATTCTCGGGGACGCGATCGCAGGCGATCCGACGCTCTTCGCGCGCCAGGACTACGTGGAAGAGGCGTGGCGAATCGTCGAGCCCTTGCTCAAAGCGCCGCCTCCGGTGCAAGAGTACGAGCCGGGAACCTGGGGGCCGCGGGACGGCGACGGGAGAGTCCGGCCGCCGGGTGGATGGGTCGACCCGCTCCCATGAGCCGCATCCGATTGCTGGTCGCGGACGTGGACGGGACCCTCGTGACGCCGGACAAGGAGCTGACGCCGCGCGCATGCGCTGCCGTCGATCGACTGCGCGAGGTCGGCATCGCGTTCACGATCACGAGCGGTCGACCTCCGCGCGGCATGGCGATGCTCGTCGAGCCGCTGCACATGAAGGAACCCATTGCTGCCTTCAACGGCGGCCTCTTCGTGAAACCAGACCTCTCGACGGTACTCGAGCAGCGAACGCTTTCGCCGGCCGTAGCGCGGGAGGTCGTCGCCTACCTCTCCGAAGCCCGACTCGACGTCTGGGTCTACTGCGGCTCGGACTGGTT
>JBAULD010001032.1:0-5541 GCA_049578005.1 Polyangiaceae bacterium | reverse complement strand
GTGGGTGGCAGCAGCAGCGGCGGCACGGCGGGCGGTAGTAGTAGCGGCGGCACGGCGGGCGGTAGTAGTAGCGGCGGCAGCGGAGGCGGCAGCGGCGGTGGTGCAGACGCCGGACCGGCCGTTACCTTCACGTCGCTCTATACGAGCATCATCACGCCGACCTGCTTGCCCTGCCACGGCGGAGCCGGCGCTGGACAGATGACGGGGAAGCTCAATTTGAGCACGCAGGGCCTCGCGTACACCGATCTCACGAACGCGACGGGCACCCTCGGTGCCGCATGCATGGGCAAAGGGCCCTTGGTCGTCGCCGGAAACCACGCGACGAGTTTGCTCTGGGAGAAGCTCCAGCCGACTCCGATCTGCGGATCCCAAATGCCCGAGAAGAGCACTCTGACCGCCGCGCAGATCGCGGAAGTCGCGGCGTGGATCGACGACGGGGCGAAGAACAACTGACCGCGAATCCCCGGACGGCCCAGGTCTCCCGCGGTGCGCGACCGTGCGTCGGCGCGGAGCAGAAAGACCTGAGGAGGGGGCTCTCGGAACGAAAACGATGGCCGCGAAGCCTTCAGTACTTCGCGACGAACAGGTAATACGTCACTCCGCCTCTCGTGATCGGCTGGGAGAACGTTCCCCACTGCTCGACGCCGTTCACCCAGCGCGTCGCCCACTGCGTCGCGTGGGTCGAGTCCGCGAGGATGAGGTTCGAATCGATGATGAACGGGTTGGCCTGCGTCCCGAGGAGGTTACTGTTCACGTCGAATTGGCTGCCGGGCTCGAAATAGGGCGCGGGGTCGATTTGAATGGACCCGGTGCAAACGTGCTTTGCATTCGCGTCGCAGTTGATGCCCGAGAAGCTGCTCGGATTCGACCAGTTGACCGGGGAGCCGTCGATCGAAACGACCAGGTATGGGTTTCCCGAAGGGCCGTTGAAGGGCATCGACGGAACATTGTTGCTTCCCTTGAACGCGGGAAGGGTCCCCGTCCGCCATCCGAGACCTCCGTAGACGCTCTGAGCCAGTATCGGCGCGTATTGATAGTCGGCGTAAACGGTCTCCGCGAAGTTGAGCACCTGGGTTCCGCATGCTCCGGCGACCGTCGTAATCGTCACACCGTAGGCATCGTTGCCCCAGTTGTTGCACGTGCTGCACGACACGTAACTGGTCGTCGGGCCCTTGCCGTTATAGCCATTGAGCGCTCCCACGCCGAGGAACGCGGGGTAGACGAGGCCGTTCGTATTCGCCCACGCCGCCTTCAGGCCGTTCGAGAGAAACGCGGCAAAGGTGGCGTCCTGCTCTTGCGGGAGGGCTAGGGCCGCCTGCATGGCGCTCGTCACGTAACCTCCCAAGTACAGATTGTCGGTCGGGTCAAATTCGATCCCGGTACCGGACTTTTGCACGCGGTACCGCTGCGAGGCGAGGATCGACCAGGCCGCGGCGGGAGTAGAGCCACCGCTCGTCGTGTCTTGCGGCGCCGCCAGCCGGAGGAGCTGAACCGCGACCGACGCGGCCGTGCGCTGAGAAGACTGCGTGCTCGAGAGAGGCGCGCAGGTCGACGACGCGGACTGCTCGCTCCGCAACGCTTCGGAAGGTGGCGCAGTATCCATCGCACAACCGGCTACCATCGAAGCCGTCGACGAAACGACGATCCATGAGAGATGCCCATATTTCATGTTGTCTCCTTCCGTATCCTCCGGAAGACGGATAGAGCAAACGCCAGGCCGCAGACGAGCGGCGGCGCATTAACGACGCCTTCAATGGATTCTTTAGAGAAAAACCCAAATATCGACGACGTGATGGGAACTCCGACATCAGGAATATTTCTTCGGAGGGCGCTCGAAACGTTGCTTCCGCCGCCACGTGTGGTCTCGGGAGCACTCGTTGTGGCCCCGCCGGCCACGGTCGGTTGTCGCATGAACGAGCATGTCCCCGTCTTTTTCTTGGACAAAATGCAGCTGAGGCGTGTCTTCGAGGGGAAGACACGCCTCAGGCAGGTTTTCGTTTTCGGGCGGCAGGTCAGTTGTGCTGGAAAACGTAATTGTACTGGGTCACCCCACCGCGGCTGATCGCCTGGGAGAACGTTCCCCACTGCTGGACGCCGTTTACCGACCGCGTCGCCCACTGCCCCGCGTGGGAGGCGTCGGCGAGGAGGAGGTTCGAGTTGATGACGAACGGGTTGGCCTGCGTGCCCAGGATGTTGTTGTTCACGTCGTATTGCGCGCCGGGCTCGGAGTACGGCGCCGGGTCGATCTCAATCGAGCCGGTGCACGTGTTGTTCGGAAAGCTGAAACAGCTCTCGCCCGCGAAGCTGCTCGCGCTCGACCAGTTCACGCCCGAACCGTTGATCGAAACGACGAGATAGGGATTTCCGGACGGCCCGTTGAACGGCATCGTCGGCAGGCTCGCGCCCTTCTTGTTGAAGGCAGCGGGAGGACTGCCCCTCCATTGGTCGGTGATGCTGTCACCGAAGAGCGGGGCGTATTGATAGCTGTCGATGACCGTCTCGGCGAACTTGAAGACGTTCACGCCGCACGACTGCCCGATCGTGCTGAGCACGACTTTGTGGGCGTTGGGGTAGCCGTTGCAGGTGTAGTCGGGAACGTACACCGTCGAGGGCCCTTTCCCGTTGTAGTTGACGAGCGCGCCGATCGAGCGGAGCGCCGGGTAGACGGTCCCGTTCGTATTCGCCCACGCCGCCTTGAGCCCGTCCGATAGAAACGCCGCGAAGTTGGCGTCCTGGCTCTGCGGGATCGAGAGCACGGCTTGCATCGCGCTCGTCACGTAGCCGCCCGTGTAGAAGTTGTCGGTCGGGTCGAATTCGATGCCCGTCCCCGAGCTCTGCACCCGGTACCGCTGGGAGGCGAGGATCGACCAGGCCGGGACTTGGTCCGTGTCGGAGGTCTCGGGCGCCGCGAGCCGCAGGAGCTGCATGGCGACCGACGCCGCCGTCCGCTGGTTGGACTGAGAGGTGGACAGATTCGAACAGCTGGTGGATGCCGACTCCACCGTTCCCACGTCTTCCGACGACGGCGCGGTCTGGACGGAGCATCCTGCCAACGACCCGAGTGCGATCAGCGCGAGATATCCTTGTTTCAACATTTCCTCCCGTTCGGTTCGTCGAGAGGTAAGGCAAGCGTCGGGCCGCGGCCGTCGGGCGCCCAATCCATCCGGTACGCGAGTCGCTCGAAGACTCAATCAAGATTGCGCGTGCCGAGAGGAGCGAGGAGCGAGAGCTCAAAGCCCATGTTTTCGCATCAGGCGATACATGTACGTGCGGTCGATACCCGCTTCCTTGGCTGCGGCCGCGACGTTCTTCTGGTGACGTTCCAGCAGCACGCGGAGAAACGCCCGCTCCCCCTGGCCGATCCACTGCTCTCGGAAGGCACGAAACGACTGGTCGAACGACGGCGGGGCATCGCCGGGCGGCCCCGCCGGCATCGGAGTCGGCAATGCGTCGGCCTCGACGGGATTCGTTTCATGCGCCGGGCGCGGCTTTCGCCCCAGCGGAAACTGCGGTGGACGCGAGAGCACCGCCGTAATCGGCTCGCGCTCCCCGACCGGATCCATCGACAGGGTCAGGGCCTCCGTCGCACCGATCGCGCGAGCGCGCTCGGCGAAGTTGCGGAGCTCGCGCACATTCCCCCGCCAAGGGCGGGCCTCCAGGGCTCGAAGCACGCTTGGCTGGAGCCAGTTGGGGGTGCCCTCGCTGAAGTGCGTCAGGAGTAGATCGATGTCTTCCACCCGCTCACGAAGCTTCGGAACGCGAACCGGCAGCACGGCCAAACGGAAGTACAGGTCCTCGCGGAACTCCCCGCGATTGACCATCGAGAGCAGATCCCGATGGGTCGCCGTCACGAAGCGCACGTTGACGTTTCTGTGCTTGGATTCTCCGATTCGGCGCACGGTCGAGGACTCGAGGACCCGCAAGAGCTTGGGCTGCATTCCGATGGGGAGCTCGCCGATCTCGTCGAGAAACACCGTCCCGCCCTCGGCCGACTCGATGGCGCCCGCGCGGCTGGCGTGCGCACCGGTGAAGGCGCCCTTCGCGTGCCCGAAGAGCTCCGCCTCGATGAGGCTCTCCGACAGCGTCGCGCAATCGACGACGACGAACGGGCCGGCCGCGCGCGAGG
The DNA here is from genome assembly GCA_049578005.1 of Polyangiaceae bacterium. Taxonomy (GTDB): domain Bacteria; phylum Myxococcota_A; class Polyangia; order Polyangiales; family Polyangiaceae; genus Palsa-1150. Next base: position 1,415 of record JBAULD010001032.1, on the reverse strand, counting down.
ATGCCTGGTGAATGGCGCGGGCGACGAGCTCCTTTCCGGTCCCCGTCTCCCCGGTGATCATGATGCACGACTCGAGAGGCGAGAGCCGCGCGAGGGTCGCAAAGAGCTCTCGCATGACCTGGCTTCGCCCGAGGAGGGGGCCAAACCGCTCCGAGGGCCAGCTCTCGACCTGCTTGGCTTCGGCGTTGGCGTAATCCACCTGAATCGTGGTCGCGCCGACGCGGATGCTGAATCCGTGAAGAACGCAGGCCGATTCGACGCGGACGCCTTCGACGAAGGTCCCGTTGCGGCTGTTGAGGTCGCGGATCCAGATCCCTTCTTCGCGCGGCTCGATCTCCGCGTGGACGCGCGAGACGGTTTGGTCCGCGATGATCACGTCGCAGTGGGGGGCGGCGCCGACCACGCAGCGGCGGTCGACCGTCGCCGTTCGGGGACCCGAGTCGTCCGTCCATTCGAGCCGGGGCACGGAACGCGTTGCGGCGGCAGCGGCCTCGCCGCCGGCAGGATACGCGGTCGTGAACGGGCTTCCGCTCGACAAGCTGGCCAAACTCCTCAGAAGGATCCGGACAGCACGATTCGCTGCGGGCTGACGGCGACCGAGGCGGTCTTCGAGGAATGGTCGGGGCCGAACGTGAGATAAAGCGACACGCCTCCGGCTACTACGGCCAGGCCGGTCAGAATGTCCGCCGCGAGCCCCGTGGTGTTGACGCTGGTCGCCGCGCTGTTGCGCGCGGCTTCGGTGGACCCCGCCGTGTTCTTCAAATCGGTCAGATGCGCGTCGAGCGACAGCGTCACCGCGCCGCTCACGATCGCGCCGGCGGCGAGCGCCCCCGTCGCGACGAAGCCGGGCCAAAAGACGCTTCGGGGGTGCTGCGCCGGCTCGCTCGGGGTCCGGGGCAAGGCGAAAGCGACGAGGTCGAGGCGGACTGCGGCGCGATCGCCACCCGCGAGGGTGACCGTTCGATCGCTGGCGGAATAACCCGGCGCCGTCGCCCGTAGCGTGTGCTCGCCCGCGTCGATGACCGTGGGGCCGCGCAAGCGCGCCGGGTCGATCGGCTTACCGTCGAGCATGACCTCGGCGCGCGGGACATTCAGCGATATCTCGATGGTCGCCGTTCGAAACTTCAGCTCTTCGAGCGTCTTGGTCACTTCGGCGCGCCGGGAAGCGGCAATCGCGCTGCCGCCGTCGTGCATGTACTGCTCGAGGGTCCGCGCCGCGTCTGCGTAACGCCCGAGCTGCATGTCGACGAGCGCGATGTTGTAGAGGGCGCGGTAGTTGGGCGCGAGCTCGTACGCCCTTTCGAATTCGACGAGCGCCAGCGTGTAGTCGGCCTCGTCGAAGAGCTGCAGGCCGCGCTTGAAGTGGTTCGACGCCTCCTCGCCGGCGGGGCTCGACGTGGGGGTCGCCGCGGGGC
>JBAULD010001031.1:0-5267 GCA_049578005.1 Polyangiaceae bacterium | reverse complement strand
GTGATCGGCAACCGCATTGAGCACGCCGAGGGCCGCCAAGAGTCCGAGCGGATTCTTTCCGTCGAGCCCAGTAAACAGGACCTCGCTCATGTCGGCCTCGAGCTAGTGGACGGCTGGCTCTGCTCCTCTTCGCTGCGACGATGATCTGCGAGGCGCAGGATTGTCTCTAGCCAAGCGAGACCAAACCATCCGTACCGCTCGGTGAGCCTCCAGAAGCGATCAGCAATACCCGAGTCAAGCGCGGCGAGTTCGTGCTTGCTGGATACGGTAATACGAAGGCCGTCGGCGTTGAGCGTCATGTCGACGGGCTCGGGATCCTCGACCGTGGGCGCGAAGGGGCGACACCACCCGTGGTGCGAAGCGACGAGGTGGAGGACGAGGTCTCGGTCCTCAGCTTCAGCAAGAAGATCGACGCCCTTTTGAAGGAGTGAAACCGATGAAAGCTCGTGGCGCGCTCCTTTTGGGTACTTCGATCGCTCGCGAGCTCGGACACGCGTGGCGCGGTCGGCCGCGACGATCTTGCTCTTCGCCAGCGGTTCGGAGTCGTCGTCGTCTAAAAGGGGGCTTCCACCGCGAAGCAAGCGCTGAAAGCGGGTATCCACCTTCCCCGCGTCGTGCCACCGAGCCGCGATCTCGAGGTCGCGGACCCTTCCCTCGGGAAGACCGCACTGCGCGGCGAAGCGGCCGGCCCACGTGCGCACTCCCTTCATATGACAGTCGAGCGTGACCTGGACGCCCGTGTGTGACGCCCCGTCGTCTTCGGACGAAACGTCCGTGCCGTCCTCTCGGGAACGGGTTCGACCGACGAGTCCGAGATAAGCAGGTTCGAGGCTCGTCCCAAGATCGACGGCACCGAGCCGCACGAGCGCCGGGGGGCGCCGGTTGCTCTTCCTGAGCTCGCGTACGATTTCTCCAAGCCATGGCGGTAGCGTTTCGGCTTCCATTTCGGATAGCCACCGAGCGACGCGATTGCTTTCGTCATCGTCATCGTCATCGGCCCCGGCTGGATCCAGAACCTTCCACGCAGGGTCCATCAGCGCAGGATGAAGCCGAAGGGCCGGGCGCCGCGTCTGCTCCCAGCGCGCTCGGTCCCCAAGGTCGGTGACGGGGGCGCGCGAAGACGGATCCCAGGTGCCGAACGAGAGGCCTCCGTAAGCGCTGGGAACGACGAGTGTCATTCCAGGACGGAGCCCATCTGCGCGAATCACCGCGCTTTCGTCACCCTTCCATAAAAGCGCTCCCCGTGCCGTTTCCGATTCGGCGTGTACTTCCTCTTCTGCCTCGGAGCGACCCTCGACGTCCGCGATATCCGCCGCTGGCCGCCCGCCGAGCCATGCGCGGGCTGCCCCAATGGGTACGGAGAGCGCCTCCAGTCCTGATGGAGGACAGACATCCATACGCTCGATGAGCGCCGCGAGCGCTCTGTCGCTTCGCGTCTTCTCTTCCGGGTTTGCTACTCGTCCCGAATCTGCCTGCGCGATGAGCTCCGGGCTCACATCGGCCCGCCAGACGATTTGTACGTCGGCGTCCACTTTTTGGTCCACTCCGTGAAGCCACAGCGACACGTCAGGGTCCGGCCACGGCTCAGGCATGGTCTGCGCCCAGGCGTCAAGGTGGGCTGGAAGCATGACCGGCGCCCTCGTTGAGCGAGGAAGCATCCTGGCAAGATCGTCGCCCTTCGGGAGGCACGCGTCCATAGCTTGAATCCCGAAGTCTCGTGGCGACGTTTCGAGCCAGTGCCATGTTTCCCCGAGCGCTGCACCGTAGACAAAGTCTGGATCCTCCTTGCCGACGGCGTCGGACCGAACCAGGACGATTCCACGGGCATCGGGAATTGCGCCCATCCGATTCAATCTTCCAAAGCGTTGCCTGAGCGCATCCAGGGACGCACATTCGGTGACGATCCCGTCGAAGTCGAAGTCGGCGCCGGCTTCTATGCATTGCGTGGCAACGACAACGATTGGCGGCGCCAATGGATCGCGTGATCGCCCGGAAGACACGCGCTTCGAGAGCGTCATATCCAGATCAGTGCGATCCAGCGGTCGCATGCGGCCAGTCACGAGAAACACCTCGTCATCGCTGCGGCGCTGAACGAGCTTGAACACGTCGAGGGCGGTTGTGACCCGATTCACAACGATGCCAACGGCACGCCCAGGCGTCGCGAGCCCCTCGATGCGTTTGGCGCACTCTTCGGCGAACCTCGCCCGCTTCGCCGCTTCAGTGCCGGTCACTTTGACCATGGCACTTTCAATTGGCTTGGCAGCGCGCAGTCGCGGGGCGAGCCGCTCGTCCTGGTGGTCTTCGGCCGTGAGCCCAAATGCCTTCTGCGGTTCGCCTGGCGTCGCCGACATCGCTACGCACTGCCAGCGATCGGGAAGAGAGTGGACTTGCGCTCGGTAGTGACGAATCGCACCGAGGGTCTCTCGAAACGGCTGGGAGAGGTGTACTTCGTCGAGCAGAAACAGTGCGTCGTTTCCGAGCAGTCCGGCATGAATCGGACGCATGGCGTCGCTGACGCCGTAGCCCCGAAAGAGAATCCTCGACCCGACCTGATCGACGGTTGATACCGCCACGACGGGCTGGTCAGGTCTCCTCGCCCATGCGTCATCGCGCGGCATACCGCCCCGCAAGTGTGCGCGCGCTAGTGGCTCCCCGGTTCCGCTCAGGGCGCATAGCCGCTCCCGCACCGCACCGAGCACGCCGCCAGTGGCTCCGGAGAGCGCGTCGGCAATCGTCCTCGCGCGCTCGAAGGCCTGATCGACAACGGTCCGTCGATCGACGACCATGATGATCCGACGCGGGGCGTGCCGCTCGACGGCGGGCCGTCCGGCGTCGAGCGCGAGGTGGAAGAGCGCGACGTCGATTGTGGCCGTCTTGCCAGTGCCCGTCGGGAGATCGATCAGCTCCGGCCACCGACCGTCGCTCGCGACCTGCGCGAGGAGCCGCTCTTGCCAAGGGAAAGGGCGATGACCGTGAATCGCTGCGAAGTACGCGCCGAAGTCGGCCGGTTCAAGATCAACCATGATCGCCCAACGGTCGAAAGAGCCCCAGGCCCAAGTAGCGTCCCGCTCCCAATACAATGGGACCTTCGACGGGACTCTCGAACGTGAGGCGCGCGTGAACGAGGACGCGCTGGATGGGTGGCTTGCCGGTTTGGTAGGGCGGAAACTGGCGTACCTTGTCGCCTCCGGCAAGAGGTGCGGCAGGCATGGCCGTCACTCGCTTCGGTCTCGGGAGACCAATTCGCTCGCACGCGACCGCGATCGTTTCTTCGGCTTCCGCATACGCGGCCGATTGTCGCTTCGCGTCTGCGGAGCGAAGGTCGCCGGGATTGCGATCCAGCGCCACTGGGGTCGCGCTCGCCCAGGTCTTGGCTCTCGTGCACCATGTCTTTGGGAGGAGAGTCGCTTGGGCCGCATCTTCCTCCATCACCGCGAGGAGCAGCCGACCAGCCCGCCCAAGGAGCACGGGGAGGGTCGGCGACTCGTCGCCCGTTCCCTGTGCTCGCTGCCAGCTGCGCAACGCGCGGTAAACCGCTTGTCGCTCGGCCCTAGTCACGTCATGCGGCAGGACCAGAGCGACCCCGAGAATCGACCCGTCCGCGCGATCGTGGCCAACGAATGGAAGCGGCACAATCGCGAGGTGCACTCGGTCCGTAGGTTCGCCGGGCGCGCGGTGCCCCGAGAGAATTTCGGGCGCGTCGTCGCCATGCGCCCTGAGGAGGGCGCTCCGGACCGAGCGGGCGACGTCGACCGCGCGGACTGACGGCAAGCGGGGGCCCCCCACGCGCCGGAGGATGATCCACTCTTGATCGAAGATCGTCGTCGGGGCGCGATTCTCGCGTGGATCACGCGGACGCACGTACCGCTGGAATGACGCCGGCATCACGCGGCCCGGCTCATCGGCCTGATGTTCGAAGGCGTCGTTCAACGCCGCGAGTTGCCCAGCCTCGACGACACGCAGCATGATTTCGTCGTCCACCTGCCGCACCTCCCCGGTTTCATCGGGAACCCAAGAGGGGTCGATGACTTTCTCGCAAACGCGTACAGTCACGACCGACGACGAGTGGCCGAGACGCACGACGCGTGCGGCGAGCGCATCGATCGCGGCGCGTTGATTGGAAGAAACCTCCGAGGTCCGCCACGCGAAAACGACGCGCGGATCGTCTGGCGTGACGGAAGGAAACGTGCGCGGCTGCTTGCTACGATGTTCCGGCAAGAGCGAGGCGGCTCTCGCGGGGCCGTCTTTCCCTTCCTTTCCCGACGGCACCGCCGCGATTGCCCTTCGTACCGCGTCATCGAACCGAGCCCTGGTCTTCGCCACCTTCTTTTCGACGCGAGCGAGGCCCTTGGGATCCTGGGTTCTCGCGACTTCGAGCTCGGTGATCGCATCGTCCATGGCCCTTCGCTCCTCCTCGACCGAGCTCACGACGCTCGCGTCGTTCACTGGGACGAACACGGTCACGACCTCTCGCGCACTTGCCTCGGACGCGCATATTTCGGGAGGCCCCAGTCCCTCCATCCATTCGAGCGCGGCGCGCTCGTCTTGCGAGACGCCAGGGGTCTCGAAATGCGCAGCAACGAGCGCCGAGAAAAGCCGTGCAGGGTGCGGTGGCCACTCGGCCTTCCTGCGGTCATCGAACGCAGTCGCGACGTAACGACCGGTGAGGAACGCCACTTCGAGCGCCAGCATCAGGTCCCCGCTTCCAACTCGCCGTCCCCGCTCGCTGCGACCTCGCGACTCTTGCGAATCAGACCAGCAAGCTTCGGCGCCGGCGTCAGAGTGATCGGGTTGGGGTCCCACCCAAGACCGTGCCGGCGCGCCTCTTGCTCAGCTGCCTTCACGAGAGCAGCCGCCTCGGCTTTGGAGAGCGAAAAGACTTTAGGTTCACCACCGTCGCGGCCAATCACCTCAAATACGAGCGGGCCTTTGGCGACGAGAATGGAACGGGACCGAAGATCGAAATCGTTCTCGCGTTGATACACGATGGCCGCAAGCGCGAGTGCCGCGAGCGCCGATCGTGCTGCGATCTCAGCGGTGTCCCGCTTCTCGTCGGGAATCCGTTCGCCGGAGCAACTCGTCTGAAAACGCAGCCGGCGAAGTCCGGCTAGTGTGAGGACTGTCGTTTGGACGGCGCGGCTCATCGTAACGCCCCCTGCGTCGGTCTCGATGCTCGGCGGAATGTTGCCGTGGTTGATAGCCGACGGCGATCCCTTCTTTCCATCCCCTCCACTACGCGAAAACTCGACAGGCTTGCCCCCCTTCAC
>JBAULD010001030.1:0-15311 GCA_049578005.1 Polyangiaceae bacterium | reverse complement strand
AACGTACTACGGGTTCTTCGCGTACCAGCGAGCCGCCGAATCGTTTGCGAAGATCGCCACGACGCCGCGGTTCGACGACCAGCGCCGCGCGAACGCAGCGCGCATCGCGATGGTCCTTTATTCCAATCTCGGCGATCGAACGAACATGAACAAGATGTACGGCTCGTTCGTCGATCCGAAAATGCGGCTGACCGCCGACAAGCGAGCGGAAGCCGACTACTTGAGGGCAAGCTTCGACTACGGTCTATACAATCCGAACGGTGGCGAATCGGGCGCCAACGCCGCGGCCCGCAGGCAGGCGATCGCTTCGCTCACGCAGTTTCACGCCTCCAATCGAGGCAATCCGGAGGCGGCGCGATACACACTCGAAGCCGCCTACCGCATCGGCAAAATGATGCAGGCGGCAAACGATCCGGCCTACCGCAATTGGTTCAAGACGACGATCGCCGACTGGGAATACTTCAAGGCGCATGCGGCGTCTGCGTCGGGAGGCAAGTCAGGGCAGATTACGGCGAGCGACCCCCCCTATTCGGATTACGGCGGAGAGGCGGACTACACATTGGTCGACGAAGACGTGAGGGCCGGTTTCGATTACGCCACCGGCCATCATCACTACAGTGGAAACGCACCGGAGGTCGTCAAGCAGCTGGACAAGGACCTCGGGGAGGCCGAAAAGATTTGGCGCCCGAAGCTCGAGAACGTGGCGATCCAGTACGGCTCGTTCGAATGGGCGGCGGCGGCCACTGCGCGAATCGGATCGCTCTACGACTCGATACGCACGGGTCTGGACCTCGTCGTTCCGAAGTACCTGACCCCAACGCAAGAAGCGCTGCTCAACAAGCTGCAGAAGATCGCCGATCAGCTCCGGACGGCCGGTCAGGACGGAAAAGCCGATGACATCGAGCAGCAGATAAACGACACGAAGGACCAGGTTCGAGCGAAGTGGCGCGAGACGAAGGACAAGTACATGGAAGTCTGCACGAACAGCGCCGTCGGCAAGTACACGACCGCGGCGCTGACCGCGCGCAAATACAATGTGAAGAGTCCGGCAGTCACGAGCGCCATCGCACGTTTGGCGTACTTCACCGACTACCTCGGTGACGACAAGATGAAGGGCTATGTGGAGCGCACGACGGATCCGCTCAATCCCGCGAGCCACTTGGCTTACGTGAATGGCGAGTTCTTGCAGTGGCGATCCGGCGTCGTGTCGACTCCGCCGCCGAGCGGCGAGCCTCCGCCGCTGCCGGTGAGTCCATGACGTCTTACGCCCAGGACCTCGCCTTCGTCGAAACCCAACTGGGAGGTGACTGACTCATGCAAGAGACCATCTTGCGCGGCGGACGGGCCGGAATTGCGATAGCGGCGCTTGGACTTGCGTTCGCAGGTGGCGCGTGCGGCGGCGAGCCCCACCCCGAAGCGAAGGCACCGGAGGCTCCGCCTCCTGTTTCCAGCGTGGCTCGAAGAGCGGCCACCCCCGGGCAGAAGGTGGGCATCACCGCGGGAGCGGCCGGCGGGGCGGAGCTCTCCGGCGACGCAAAGTCGACGTATGACCGAGGCTTTCAGGCGTGGATGTCGGGTGACTTACAAGCCGCGAAGACTGCGTTCAGCAACGCAGCTCAGAAAGCGCCGGCAGCCGGCGGTCCTCGATATTCGCTCGGTTGCGTCCTCGAGCGGCTGGGTGACACGCAGGGCGCTCTCGACGCGTACCGGGCCGCGTACACGGCGAGCTCGAAGTTCGAGGTCGCCATGGGAGCGTACGCGCTGCTCCTCGCGCAATCCGGACACGGCACCGACGCCGAGCAGTTCCTTTCAGACAAGCTCGCGCAGAACCCGAACTCCCCGGCCCTCATGACCTACAAGGCCGAAGTGAAGTCCATCGAGGGCGACAGTCCTGGATGCCAGCAGGTTGCACAGCAGGCGCTTGCGAAGCAGCCGAACTTCAAAGACGCGATGGTCGTCATCGCGCGTGACTACTACCGAAACCACCGTTGGGATCTCGCCCGCTACGCGCTCCAAGCGATCCTAGACGGAGCGGATGACGGGTCCATTCCGCCACGTGACAAGGGGAACGCAGAGTCGCTCCTCTTGCGCGGCCTCATCGAGCGCGAGCAGGGCCAGCGCAAGCAAGCCCTAGTCGACTTCGACCAAGCGATCCAAAGTCGTCCAGACCTCTTCGAAGCGTACGTCAACCTCGGCGAAATGAAGCTCGAGGCGGGGAACGCCGCAGAAGCACAGACGCCGCTCGAAAACGCCGTACGTTACGCGCCCAATGTGCCGGTTGCGCATTTGGACCTCGGGGATTGCTACCGGTTACTCGGGCGACCGGGGGACGCAAAGTCCGAGCTCGATCGGGCGATGGCGATGGACTCCACTCTGGCGGGAGTGCATTACGACCTCGGGCTCCTGTATCTCTTCTCGCCGAGCGTGCCGGGTGCGGCAAGTCAAGACGATCAACTCACGAAAGCGATTCGCGAACTCGAGACATACAAGTCGATGCGCGGCGCCAAGACGCCCAAAGGGCCTGGGGACGACGTCGACGAGCTCTTGAGCACGGCAAAGCGAAAGCAGAGCGAGCTCCAGCTCAAGAAGCAGTCGGCCGCGCCGGCCCCTCCGCCCGCGGCGGATACGGCGCCGCCTCCGCCATCTGTGGCCCCCGTCGCCGCCCCAGCGAAGGCAGCTGCTCCGGTGAAGCCAGTCGCCCCGACCAAACCCGGGACACCCGCCAAGGCCGTCGTGCCCGCGCCCGCAAAGCCCGGTCGGACGCCAGCTCCCGCCAAATCGGTGGCCCCCGCGAAGTCGCCGGCTCCGTCCGGCGGTGGGAACATCGTGCGAGACTTACCGAACTGAGTCAGACTCAACTCGCATGAAGCCCACATCCGTCGTCGTAGCGCTTGCCGTGTTGGCATTTTCGCCCGCCCTCGCGCGCGCCCAGGACCGAGGCGGCGGCTCGGGCGCAGGGCACGCGAAGCCTGAAGGGCAGGTCCTGAAGGTCGGCGAGATCACGATCGTCGGACGGGTGCAGAAGCCGATCGCTGCTGTGGACGTAGCCAAGATCCAGCCCAAGCTCACGCTGGCCGAGCTCCGACAGCCGTTCCTGGATCGCATCGAGGAAGCCGTCCGTAAAGATCCCTTCTGAGCAGCAACAATGCTCGCTGTGCTCTCTGCACTAGTGGCGTTGGCGTGCGTGCTGGCGAGCACCCGGAGGCTCGCATGGGCGGCCTCGCCGACCTGGCTCGACCCCAAGCTCTTGGACGATGCACTCCGGGGCGAGCACGCTACGGACTGGCTCAAGCTCCGAACTGCGATCGCCGCATGCGCTGGCGCGCAGTGGGAAAACGAGCTGTTCGGTGCGCTCGATAACCCCGACGAGTGCTCGCGAATTGCTCAGGTCAACGAACAACTGCGTGAACTGGATTGGCTGACGCGGCGGTGGGCGCGTGTCCCACGAGTGTGCGCGAGCGTGGCTACGAGTGCGGGCTTTCTGTTCGCGTGCCTCGCGCTCATAGGCGGGGTTGCCGACTCGACCGGGGACGTTGGCCGCACCCTCTTCTCCGCGCTCGACGCCCTCGCCATCGGCATCGCGGCCGCATCCTTCTGTATCACCGTACACATACGGGCCCAGCGCGTCGTCCGCGAACGGTTGGCCGCAACCGATCGCTTGGTCGATCGCCTCGAAGCCGTGCCCCGTCCGAGCGTCCGAACTCCCGAGCTTTCCTCAGCCGACTGAAGTCCACGAGCTTTTCCAAGGGCGACAGCATCGTGTACCCTGGGTCGGCAAACGGGAACTTCGCCGGGTCGTGCGGGGCTTCGCGGGGACCGGTTTCCTTAGCAAGAAAGGCGCTGCCGGCATGTCGCAGGTGAACCAGGGGACGGGGCCGAGCGTAGGATCGCAGGGGCATACGGGGCGACCCGGTCAGATGACCGCGGTCATGCGCGCGATGCAGCAGTCGACCGGTCCAAAGGTCCTGCGGATCGGCCTCGTCGCCGCTGGGCGCATCCTCGAGGAACGGGTCGTCAAGCAGCGGACCAGCGTGACCGTCGGCCCCAGTGAGAAGTCGATGTTCGTCGTCCAGGCCAGCTTGCCACCGCAGTTCAAGCTCTTCGAGCTGATCGGCGGCGACTATTTCCTCAATTTTCTGGACGGCATGACCGGCCGTGTGGCCCTCGCTACGGGCATCACCGACCTTGCGGCCCTGAAAGGACAGGCCAAGCGCGTCGGTCCCGCCTATCAGATCCGATTGACCGAGGAGGCGCGCGGCAAAGTCGTCATCGGAGAGACAACGTTCCTTTTTCAGTTCGTGGCTCCGCCGCCGGTTCAGCCTCGGCCACGCCTTCCGCTCTCGGTCAAAGGCGGCGTCGCGAGCCAAATCGACTGGAACCTGACGATCATCGCGGCGTTCAGCTTTCTGCTGCACTTCGGCTTGGTGGGCGCCATGTACAGCGACTGGATGGATCCGGTCGTCAATGACGACATCACGGCGGGCCTCTTGGACATGGTGCAAAAGACCGTCCCGCCGCCTGTCGAAACAACCGAAGCGCCCACGTCGACGGCTTCTTCGACTGACACGGCTCCTGCGCCGACTCAAGCGGCCCCCAAAGCGCAAGCGAGCAAGGGTGGCCCCCCCGACCAGAAGGTCGTCCAGGGGCTGATCCAGGAAGCCGACCAGGCACGAATCGCTATCCTTGCGGCGCTAAACGGTGGGCCGAATATCAACGGCGCGATGAGGGACGACAACGGCGCCCCGGTGGATCTCAACAGCTTGGCGAATCGCAGCGGCGGGATCAGCAACACGACAGGAGGACTCAACCTTCCAGGCGGAGCCGGCGGACCAATTCATCCTGGCGCGGGCAGCGGCCTTCAAGGATTGCACGGCGGCGAGACCGGCGGGGCGTCGACCGGCGCAGGAACCGTCGTCAAAGTCGTGCCCGTTGGTGACGTCCAGTACACCGGCTCAGCGATGAGCGTGCCGGTGGCGAATGCTGAGGCCGTGATTCGAAGCCAAATCCATCCGGGCGCGAAGAAGTGCTACCAGCGCGGCCTCGAATCGGACCCCACGCAGGCTGGAAAGCTCGTCATCTTGATCAAAGTTGCGCCGAGCGGGGAAGTAGATACGGCCACCGTACAGAGCAACAGCGGCCTTTCGGCCTCTGTAGCGAGCTGCATCGCCTCGGTGGCTCGCCGAGCGAAATTCGACGCTCCTGGGCCGAGTGGCTCGCAAATCAGCGTTCCGTTCAATTTCGTCAAGCAAGGCAGCTGAGCCTCGCGTGAATGGCCCGGCCGGTGGGGGCAACGCACAGCAGGTGACCGCCGGCGCTACGTTTCCTGTTCGGAACGGTTGGACGGTCTCGCGGGTGTCTGGAGGGGCAGGTGCGTCACGTTGACACCTCGGAGCTCGACCACTAAAGTTTTCGAAACTCCGATGGACGACTCGGGAGGCTGACCAGGCATGAGTCTTCGCGTGACTGCCAAGTGGCTTGCGATTGGTGGATTGGTGCTCGCTGCCGGCGGGTCTGCCACCGCGCAACCCGCCGCAGCCCAGAGCCCGAACGACGCTCAGGTTGGGTTCGAAAGGCGGCCTCAGCTTTCGCCTCAGGACGAGCTTGCGCAGGCCGACGCCATCCTTGCCCGTATCGACGCCGCGGCTTCGACGGTCCGGCGTCAATTGGAGACTGCGCGGCAGGCGCGCGACGTCGTCAAGACCCTTTGCCTCAACGACAAGCTGTCCCAAACAGACGTGGCGAACCGCTCGGCGCGCGACCGCCAATCGGCGCTCCGGGCTGCCGTTCAGCGCAGCGATGCCGAGCTGTCCAATCATGAGTTTGCGATCATGACCGTGCTTCGGCAGCGCGTCGAGCAGCTGACCGCCGAAGCGAACCAGTGCATCGGCGAGGAAATGGCCTTCATCGGGCAGACGGCCATCATCACGACGATCGATCCAAACTTGCCGGGGGACGATAACACTGCCAATCCGGCGACGGACCCCACGCCCGTCACCGAGCCACCGGCCTGCTCGTCCATGTGCGTGCCCTAGATCTCTTCTGCTGTTCTCGCTCGCGCCTCTGAGGTGCGGGCCCTGGTCCGCCGTTTTGCCGTAGCTCTGCAGTAGATTCGTGTACCTTCCTCGCGGCTCTGATGACCGACAAAGTCTTTGCATCGTGCGCTGTCGTTGCCCTCCTGCTCGCAACGCAGTCGGCCGGGGCCCAGACCGCCGGCCAAGCGGACTCTCCGAGCTGGCTAAAAGATCGCCGTTACGGTGAGGGCATCGGCATTCGCACGGGCGACTTCGAATTGCATCCCGGCATTGCCGGCGAGGTCGGGTACGACTCGAACTGGCTCCTGCGCACCGACCGACAGAATTGTCCTGGTGGTCTCACCGGCAAATGTGACAACGGGCCTCCGGTCATTTCGGCCGCCGAGTTCCGGATCACTCCGTCGCTCACCCTCTCCTCGCTCGGCCCGCAGCGGAGCGATTCGTCTCCAGACGTGACGTTCCACGCCGGGCTCAGCGCGACGTTGCGCGAATTCATTGGCCTTTCGAGCGATTCGACCGGAAATAGCGACATTTCCCAACAGAATAGCGCCGGTCCCAGCATTGGGGCCGACGCTCGCTTCGACATCCTTGCCGGCCGTCCGGTAGGCGGTGCGGTGTTCGCGAACTACTCGCGCATCATTCAGCCAAACGAGACATCGACGAACCCCGACCTCGCGTTCAACCGGGACGACATCGGCGCCGGCGTTGAGCTCGCGCTTCAGCCCAATAGCGGAACGCTCGACTGGCATTTCGGGTACCAACTGCACACCGAGCTGTTCGAGGAGGGAAGCGCCACCGGCTTCGATAACCTGACTAACCAGGTATACATGCGTGGGCGTTGGAAGTTCCGGCCGCGCACCGCCCTCATCTACGACGGATCTGTCGGATTCCAAACGTACAATCGACCGAGCGCGGCCGAGGTCCAGGGCCTGGTTGGCTCGACGCCAATCCGGACTCACCTCGGCATCAATGGTCTCGTCACCGATCGCTTTGCCGCGCTCGCCATCGTCGGCTGGGGTTCGAGCTTTTACGATACAGCGCCTCTGCCGCAGCTGAAGCAATACGACAACCTAATCGGGCAGGCGGAGGTCAAATGGTTTCTCGCCGCGAGCCCAGGCATTGCCGCGCTCAACCAGCTAAGCCTGTCGCTCTCCTCGATCACGCTCGGGTTCAATCGCGACTTCCAGAACAGCTACCTCGCGAACTACTACACGAGCAATCGGGGGTACCTCCGGTTCGCGTACTTCTTCGCCGGTCGGGCGCTCGTTTCCCTCGAAGGCGGGTTCGGAGACATCGAGTACCCGGACAGTTTCTGGATCGTCGGGCCGACCAACATGACCCCCAGCACCACCGTTCTGCCGAGGCAAAAGGCGTTTACCGACTTGCGAGCGGATGCGACGCTTTTCGGAGAATATCGCTTCAGCGACGTGATCGGCGTGAACGCGACTGCGCGGTACACTACGAACATAAGCAATGAATTGGTCCCGGATGCAGCGCCCGTGCCCTCCCCGAACGGCGGCTTCGTCACATCCCCCGGCGTCTTCGGCATGGGCTGGAACAGGTTCGAGGCGTATCTCGGGGTTCGTTGGTTCATGTAACGTCGGCTCGGTGGCGTCTCGCGGTCGAGCCCCCTCGTGCGTTTCAATGATGGAGCTCATCGTACGAACCCGGCGGATCCTGTTGGCTGCCATCTTGTTTGCGTTCCTTGCGGGCTGCGGGCGATCGCATCGCGCAGCGCCGAAGCTGCCGCCGCCTCAGCAGAGCACTCTCATCGGTCCCGGTGACATCTTCAAGGTGACGGTGCTTGGCGAGAAGGATCTGCCGGCTGAATACCGCGTCCAGCCCGACGGTACGATCGACTTCCCCTATCTCGACCGCTTGTCGGTAGCCGGTCTCGAACCGCAGCAAATCGTCGATCTCGTCAAGAAGGGACTCGTCGAAAAGAAGATCCTCGTAAACCCACAGGTCACGCTCGTCGTGACGCAATACAACTCGAAGAAAGTCAGCATCGTCGGGGCAGTCTCGAAGCCCGGCAGCCTCGCCTGGACCGAGGGCATGAAGCTCATCGACGCGATTTCGCTTTCCGGCGGGCTGACGTCGATTGCCGACGGGGACCACGTCCGAATCACGCGCCTCGTCGGCCCGAACAAGACCGTGACGGCCACCGTGAGCGTGGACGACATCACGGACGGTAAGCTCGGCGACATCCTCCTTCAAGCGGGAGACACGATCAAAGTCGACCAGAGGGTCTTCTGACGGAGTAACCATGAGCGATGGGATGGTCGGCAGCGTGCTCGATCTCGTGGGACGGACGCCGCTCGTTCGCCTGACCCGCGTCGCTCCTCAGGGTCCCGTGACGCTTGCAGGCAAGCTCGAATCGAAAAACCCCGGAGGGAGCGTAAAAGACCGGCCCGCTCTTGCGATGATCGAGGCGGCCGAGCGCGCGGGTAAGCTTCAGCCGGGCAGCGTCGTCGTCGAGGCCACCAGCGGCAATACCGGAATTTCGCTTGCGATGATTTCTGCAGTGCGAGGGTACCGCTGCATGCTCGTCATGCCGGCGGACATGAGTCTCGAGCGTCGCCACATTCTGCGAGCGTACGGGGCCGATATCGTTCTCACTCCGGCCGAGCAGGGAATGACGGGGGCGGTCGCTCGGGCCGAGCAGATCGCGCGCGAGACGAAGGGCGCTTTCATGCCCCGACAGTTCGAAAATCCCGCCAACCCGGACGTACACGCACGCACGACGGCGCGCGAGATTCTCGACGCCGTGGGCGATGCGCTCGTCGCGTTCGTCGCGGGTGTAGGTACCGGCGGCACGCTTACGGGCGTGGGTAGGGTGCTCAAGAAGGAGCGGCCCGCCGTTCGCGTCGTGGCCGTGGAGCCCGCCGCGAGCGCCGTGCTCAGCGGAAAGCCGGCCGGTATGCATGGCATCCAGGGGCTCGGCGCGGGTTTCGTTCCGAAGGTGCTCGACCGCGCCGTAATCGATCAAGTCATCGCCGTGACAGACGTCGCCGCGGAGCGGATGAGCCAACGCCTCGCGCGCGAGGAGGGGCTGCTCGTCGGTCCGTCGGCGGGTGCCAATGTCCACGCATCAATCGAGGTTGCGAAGACCATGACGCACGGGATCGTGGTGACCGTCCTATGCGATACGGGGGAAAGGTATCTCTTCTAGAGCACCGAACCGTTCGGTGCTCCAAGGCACACGTCTCGTTTATGCGCAGGGGCGCAGGCGGGCGACCAACGCCAGGATCCCTTCGTCTGCTAGCTCTTCAAACCTCGCACGATTCGGGGTGACGGGAGCCCGACATCTAGCGCGCGTCGAGGACGTGCTTACGGTTGGAAGACGATGGCAACCGAAAAACCCCTCCACACTCTCTCCGCACTCGATCTCGCAGACAACCTCCCACTGATTGCGCTCGGCGACGCGGTTCTGTTTCCGGGGGTCGTGATGCAGCTCGAGCTGAAGAGCGCCGAGATCGCCGAACGGCTCGCCTCCCGTCCCAATTCCCTCGTCGCGGTTTTCACGCTGAAGAGCGGCGTTGCGGTGGATCCTTCGGCCTCCGATCTGCATCCGGTGGGCGTAGTGGCTCAGGTGGCTCACATCGCCAAGCAGCCCTCTGGCATAGTCGTGGTCCTGCGCGGAGTTGCTCGCGTCGGGATTGAATCTGTGACGTCGCGGCCGTTTCTGCAGGCAAGAGTCAATCTCGCGCACGAGATCGACGCCGCCGACGACGAGCTCGGGGCTCTCTTTTTGGCGCTTCGCCAGTCGGTGAAGACGGTTATGGACCTGCTCCGAGCGCCGGCGGAATTTGCCGAATACGTCGGCTCAATCGATAAGCCGGGGGCCTTGGCCGATCTCGTTGCCAGTCGCCTCGAGGTCCCGACCAAGGAGAGGGTCGAGCTCTTGGCGACCCTCGACATCAGTGCCCGGGTGAGGGCCGTCTTGGCGCGAGTCGCCCACCGCATCGAAGTCCTCAAGATGAGGGACGACATCAACGCCCAGGTTCAAGGAGAAATCGGCAAGACACAGCGCGAGCACATGCTCCGCCAGCAGAAGAAGGCGATCGAGAAAGAGCTCGGGGAAGCCGACGGGGATGACGACGGCGACCTGGACGGTCTCGAGAAACGCATCACGGAAGCGAGTCTCTCGCCGGAGGCTCTGGAGACAGCAACGAAACAGCTCAAGCGGCTGCGCGCAATGCAAACCGGTTCGCCGGAGTTCGGCACCGTGCGCACGTACATCGAATGGATCATCGACCTTCCCTGGACGGCTGCGAGCCTGGATGCACCCGAGATCGCCGGAGTTCGCGCCGTGCTCGATGCCGATCACTACGGCCTCGAGAAGGTGAAAAAGCGGATTCTCGAATACCTCGCCGTCCGCAAGCTGAAGAGCGACAAGAAGGGTCCGATTCTGTGCCTGATCGGGCCTCCGGGCGTCGGCAAGACGTCGCTGGGTAAGAGCATCGCGCGAGCTCTCGGACGAAAATTCCACCGCATTTCCCTTGGTGGCGTCCACGACGAGGCGGCGATCCGGGGCCACCGGCGCACCTATGTCGGAGCGCTGCCGGGGAACGTGATCCAGGGAATGAAGAAGGTCGGCGTGACCAATCCCGTGTTCATGCTCGACGAGGTCGACAAGCTCGGGCAAGGCGCGTTTCACGGTGATCCGTCGTCGGCCCTCCTCGAGGTTCTCGATCCCGAGCAGAACGGCACCTTTGTCGATCACTATCTCGAGATTCCGTACGATCTGTCGAACGTCGTTTTCATCGCGACGGCCAACGTCGGGGACACGATCCCGGCGCCGCTCCGCGACCGCATGGAGAACATCGAGATCCCCAGCTACACGCGTCGAGAGAAGCTGGCCATCGCGAGGCGGCATCTCGTGCCAAAGCAGCTCTTCGAACACGGGATCTCACCCGAGAACCTCGACATCACAGACGACGCACTCGAGCTCCTCATCGAGCGCTACACGCGCGAGGCGGGGGTTCGCACACTCGAGAAGAACATCGCCGCGATCGTTCGCGGGGTCGCCGTGCGCCTCGCGGACGGAGCGGAGGGACTCACGGTCGTTCGCACCGAGGACGATGTCCGCGCCTTTCTAGGGGCAGCCCGCCACGAGGACCAGATCGCGGAGCGAACCGAAGATCCCGGTGTGTCCACCGGGTTGGCTTGGACGCCCGTCGGTGGGCAGATCCTCTTCGTCGAAGCGACCCGGATGCCGGGAAGCGGGAAGTTCACGGTGACCGGTCAGCTCGGCGAAGTCATGAAGGAAAGCGCTGCGGCCGCCTTGAGTTACGTGCGTGCGAACACCGATCGCTGGGGGATCGCCAGGGACTTTCTCGATAAGAGCGACCTGCACGTACACGTGCCGGCTGGCGCCATGCCGAAGGACGGACCCAGTGCAGGGGTCACGCTCTTGACGGCCATCGTGTCTCTTCTCACGGGAATTCGCGTGCGGCACGACGTTGCAATGACCGGCGAGATAACGCTCCGGGGTCGCGTTCTGCCAATCGGCGGCCTCAAAGAGAAGATCCTCGCGGCACACCGCGCTGGCATCAAGCGAGTCATCGTGCCCGAGCGTAATCGCAACGACCTCGAAGAAGTGCCCGAAGATGTGAAACGCGATATGGACTTCGTCTTCGTCTCGCAGATGGGTCAGGTCATCGACGCCGCGCTCGAGGAGGTCCCTCGTGCCCAGCGGGCGCCGGCCGTCGATGGCGTACGCACCTCTGCGCCAATGGCCAACTAGAAGACGGCCCTTTTCGCCGATAGCGGCGCGATCCCGGCGTCGAGCGTGCTCGCGTACGGTCGTTACGGTCGTACGCTCCGCGCGCTCGCCGCCGGCCCCGCTTGCTCTCGAAAATCGCCAGTCTTCTAGGCCCCTAGCGGCGGTTTCTCGTGACCGAGTCGCGTGGACTCCAAAGGCAAGTCTCGCCTAACTGATTCCCCGGTTGGGGCTGGAGTAGAAGTCGGACGCTAGGTAGGCCTTTACCGCCCGGTGGATGAGGATTTTCACGACCGCACCGAGCGGTACGGCCAGGAGGACACCCAAGAAGCCGAAGAGCGTTCCTGCGGCCATCATCGTCAGGAGCACTTCGAGCGGCGCGAGCCCAACCGACCGGCCCACGATGCGTGGTGTCACGAGCAAGGCGTCCAGTACCTGAACGCCCAACATGACGGCGACGACCGCCAGCAGCCGCCCGGGGCCCTGCCAGTCCAGCGCAGCCATCGTCGTCGCGAGCAGCAGTCCACAGCCGAAGCCGATATAGGGCACGAAAGCCAGCATTCCTGTAAGGACGCCAATCGGCACCGCGAGCCGAATGTCCACGAACCGGAGTCCGCTCGCGTAGAGCGCCCCCAAGACGATGTTAGCGGTAAGCTGGCCGCGAACATATCCGCCAAGGGTTCGATGGATTTGTCGGGCCACATCCGCCGCTTGTGGGTACCAGCGGCACGGTACGAGCTGCCCCGTTCGTTTCACGATGCTATCGAAATCGATCAGGAGATAGAGCGCGAAGACGGGGACGAGCAGCGCACTGAGCCCCACCGCGAGATAGCTGAGCGTTCCGAAGAGAGCGAGGCTGGCCGCCGTGACGAGGTCGGGAAATTGGGACTGGAGCTTGTCGCGAACCTGCGTGCCTAGCTCGCCCATCGTGTGGGGAGGCCTGAAATGGAAGGTCTGCCATAGCCAGGGCTCGATTCGCTGTTCGAGCCCCTTGAACTGGGCGGGCATATCCAACGCCGCCGATTGAAGTTCGTCGAAAAACATCGGCACTGCGAATACCAGCACGAGGACGAACAGTCCGGCGATCGCGAGCATCACGACCGGCGCGGCCAGCGTGCGCGGAATCCTTCTCGCTTCGAGCCAATCGACGAATGGGTCGAGCGCATAGGCCAAGAGAAAGGCGAAGAAGAGAGGAACGAGGACTCCTCGGAGGACGTAAGCGAACGCCGCGACCCCCGTAACCACCGCGAGAGCGAATCCTCGACGAAATGCTTGGGATGACATGGGCGACGACGGCGGAGGCGCGGACGTGGTCGACATTCGCCCGAGCCAATGTAGCCTGCCGCTCCTGATGACCGAAGCAAACCGTGAAAAGCCGGATTCGCCGAGGGAGCTCCCGCAGTTCGATGAGGATGCGCCGCGCCCCGTCCCCGACATCTCCCGGCAGGACGGCGCGACGCTGGTCCGCCTCGTCGGCGTCATGCGTCGCCTGCTCGACCCGGACGGGTGCCCCTGGGATCGAGAACAGTCCTTCGAAACGCTGCGCAAGTACGTCCTCGAAGAGGCTTGCGAAGTGATCGACGCGATCGACTCGGGTGAGCGTGCCGCGCTGCGCGAGGAACTGGGCGATCTACTCCTCCAGGTGGTCTTTCAAGCCGAGCTCGCGCGACGCGAAGGCAGCTTCGCCATCGACGACGTCGTCGCGGGGATTGTCGATAAACTGGTCAATCGCCACCCACACGTCTTCGGCGATCTGGAAGCGCGCGACGCGGACGAAGTGCTTGCCAACTGGGAAAAACTCAAGGCGCGCGAGAAGGGCGAGCGGGGCGTTCTGGCGGGAGTCCCGCGCAGTATGCCGGCGCTGACGCGCGCGCAGCGCATCGGCGAGAAGGTGTCGCGCGTCGGGTTCGACTGGGACGAGAAATCGGGGTCCAGGGCCAAGGTGGCCGAGGAGTTGCGCGAGCTCGACGAGGCAATGGAAAGCCGCGACGCCGACGCGGTGGAGGAGGAGATGGGCGACGTTCTTTTCTCGCTGGTCAACCTTTCGCGTCATCTCGGCGTCGATGCCGAGGGAGCGCTTCGGCGAACGATCGACAAGTTCACGACGCGCTTCGCCCACGTCGAGCGGCGGGTGAAACAGGAACACGGAGGATGGGGCGCCGCCGGCGCGCCGGACCGCCACCTTCCGCTCGAAGTGCTCGACCGGTATTGGGAGGAGGCCAAGCAGAGGGAGTAGCGTTGCGCGATGCCCGCGCTTCCCTTACGTTTCGCGCGCCTGCCGTGACTGCCCTCCCTGAGCGACCACCTCCCATTCCGGCGCTCGCACGCGTGCCCGAGGAGTGGGTGCAAGCGCTGGCCGCGATGGGTGGCCGAACGTTCCACGCGCGACAGCTCTTTCGCTGGATGCACTCCCGCGGAGTGCTCGAGCTGGATCGGATGAGCGATCTGCCGAAAGACGTTCGGGCGGGACTCGCCCCGCTCGAGATCGAGCGCACCGCGCAGGTGTCCGACGAACGCCGGGCATCGGACGACACGCGCAAGCTCCTGATTCGCATGCGCGACGGCGCGACGGTCGAGACGGTTCTCATTCCCGCGGTCTCCGGCCCAAAAAGCGTGCTCCCGTCGCCGGTGGAGCCGCTCGAAGACGCCGACGCGGCTGCGGCCGCGGAAGACGAGGACGAGGAGGACGCCGCCGGGGATTCTCGCTTCGGGGAGCCCGTCCGGGTCACCCAGTGCGTCTCTTCTCAAGTGGGCTGCGCGATGGGTTGCGTTTTCTGCGCGAGCGGGCTGGCCGGGCTCAAGCGACAGCTCGGCCCCGACGAGCTCATTGCGCAGGTCCTCATTGGTAGGACGCGCCTCGACTCGAACGAGCGACTGCGCAACGTGGTCTTCATGGGGATGGGCGAGCCCCTGCACAACTACGAGTCCACGGCACGCGCCCTGCGGCTACTCACACATCCCGACGGGGTCGCTCTCTCGGCCCGGCGCATCACAGTGTCGACGAGCGGCCTGGTGCCCGAGATCGCGCGACTCGGCGCCGATTTCGCCGGAAACATCGGCCTCGCCGTGTCGCTGCACGCGGCCGACGACGAGACGCGATCGCGTCTCATGCCCATCAACAGGAAGTATCCGCTCGGCTCGCTCATGAACGCGCTTCGCGCGTACCCGCTGCCGCGAAGACGCCGGATCACGATCGAGTACACGCTCGTCGACGGGCGCAACGACGCTCCCGGCGGCGCGAAAGCGCTTGCTGCCCTCTTGCGGGGAATCCCGGTCAAGATCAACCTCATCCCGATGAACCCCATCGCGTCGAGCGCCCTCGGGCCGCCCGACTTGCGACGGGTTCTCGAATTTCAGAAGGTCCTCTGCGACGCGGGCTATTCGTGCTTCATCCGCCGCAGGCGCGGCGACGACGTGAGCGCCGCCTGCGGTCAGCTTGCGCTGCTCGGGGCGAAGCCAAAGGTACGGGTGAACCGCGGGTGAGGGCTCCCTTGCGCGCGCTTCCGCTCGTCCTCTCGCTCGCGACCCACGTTCGTGCGGCCGCCGCGCAAGAC
>JBAULD010001029.1:0-6186 GCA_049578005.1 Polyangiaceae bacterium | reverse complement strand
GCGGCACTTTTAATGGACATGGAGCAAGTGGAACTTGGTAGGGAGTAGCGCACTTCTATGCCGACATCAGGCCAGTTATTTTTTTCCGTCACTTTACTTTTGGGTTTCGGCCTGATGGCTGGAATTTGGATAGCTATAGCCGTCAAAAGCCATCGTCTTTTGAGGGCGTTCAAAGAGAAAATGCCTCAACAAGCACTGGTTGTTTTCCCAGAGGTATTCACTGCTGGAAGGCATCCCAAAAAGATCTGGTTTTTTTTTACAAAGGAAGCGGCAGACGTAATGGCTGCTGATCCACGGTTAGGCAAAATGCGTTCTCAGTTTGTTCGGATGGCAGTTGTCTCCCTTGCTGTTCCTGCTCTGTTTGCATTCGCGGCAATAGTGGGAGTTGTAATCTTGAGATTGCGTTGAAAACGGCACCGAGAATCCGCATCCGCGGGTGAGTCTGGAAACACATGGCGTGTTTCCCAATTTACGGCTACACCCCACCCCTAGCGCGAGGCGCAAGGTTTGCCGGTGCGACCAGCCGGTCGGAAACAGGCGCGCTGAGCGCGCTCCGACCGCGCCGGCACCGGCGAGGGCAAACGCCCGAGGGGCGGCGCATAAATCCGCCGTCGTCTGAGCCGGAAAGTCAGCAGGAAATCGTCCCGCAGCCCGTCCGCCGCCGGCCAAGGAAAGTCCGGCCGGCCGCGCCGGGAATCGTCCGGCAAACGCGGGGGGAAACCGGCGGCAATGGCTGGGGGGAGCGGCGCCGCGCGGGGCGGGGCAACTGAAGAGGCAACCGGGCCTTAAGAGGCCTTCTGTTCGTTGAGGTGATCGCGGATGAAGGGCTGGAGTATGTCGAAGATCTTTTCCTGCTGGCGGCGGGGCAGTTTGTTGACGGCGGCGAAGAGCTGACGAGCCTTGCCCGCGGGGGCGCCGGAGGCCTTGGGCTTGGGGGCGCCGAGCAGCTCCTCGACGCTGACGCCGAGGGCTTGGGCGATGGGCAAAAGGACATTGGAGCGGGGCAGATTGCCAGTGCGCTCCCAGAAGCTGACGTTGCTGTGATCCTCGCCGATCTGGCGGGCGAGCTCGCGCACGGAGAGTCCGGCGGCTTCGCGCAGTTTGCGGAGACGGGAAGCGGTTTGTTCGGCCATGCCCGCATTATAAGGCAGGAGTGGAAAATGGGCTTGCATATGGGTAGTAAACTGCCCACTTGTGGGCAATGCAATCCCTCTTGACAGGTGTCGACCCAAGGGAGGGGCGCCATGCCTAGAATCCCCGATTCGGAGCTGGAGCGGATCAAGCGCGAGATCGACCTGGCGGCCCTGGTCCGGGCCAAGGGCATCGACTTAAAACCCCACGGCCAGGGCCACCTGGCCGGCCGCTGCCCGTTCCACGACGACCAGACGCCGTCCTTCATCGTGACACCGGGCAAGAATCTCTTCCACTGCCTGGGCTGCGGGGCGGGCGGCAGCGTGATCGACTTTGTGATGAAGCACGACGGGCTCTCGTTCCGGCACGCGGTCGAGGTCCTGCGCGACGGCAAGGCCTCGGCGCTGGTGGCATCCACCGCGCCGACCAAGAAGGCGACGGTCCCCCGATTGCCGCCGCCGGTGACCTATGACGCTGACGACCAGACGCTCCTTCGCCAGGTCATCGACTTTTATCACGAGCGGCTCAAGCAGACGCCCGCGGCGCTCGATTACTTGAAAAAGCGCGGCTTGGGTAGCCCGGAGGCGATCGCGACCTTTAAGCTCGGCTTCGCCGATCGCACGCTCGGGCTGCGGCTGCCGAACAAGCAGCGGGTGGCCGGGGCGAACATCCGCGAACGATTGACGCGGATCGGCCTTTACCGCGAGAGCGGGCACGAGCACCTGAACGGCTGCGTCGTCTTTCCGGTCCGGTCCGAGGAGGGCCTCATCACGGAGGTTTACGGCCGCAAGATCGTGGAGAACCAGACGCCAGGCCTGCCGAAGCACCTTTATCTGCCGGGTCCGCACCTGGGCCTCTGGAATCCGGCATGTCTTCACTTCCGCGAAATTATCCTCTGCGAATCGATCATCGACGCCCTGACCTTCTGGTGCGCGGGCTTCCGCCACGTGACGGCCGCTTACGGCGTGGAGGGTTTTACCGAGGAAATGGAAAACGCCATTGTCGCCGCGAAAGTGGAGCGGGTCTTGATTGCCTTCGACCGCGATCCGGCAGGGGACCGGGGTGCGGCCAAGACTGCGGAAAGGCTGGAGGCCCGCGGGGTCGAATGCGGCCGCGTCCTGTTTCCCCACGGCCAGGATGCGAACGAGTATGCGCTCAAAGTCACGCCGCCCGACAAATCCCTCGGGGTCTTGCTCCGTTCGGCGGCATCATTGGACGGGGTGCGTCCCCACACAGCGCCGCCTTCGCCGTCCGCGCCCGCGCCTTCTTCTTCTGATTTAGCTGCTAAAAGTTTAGCCGCTGATGCGCCCGCGGTGCCGGCAGCGCCGAGCGCACCGGCTATGCCTGTGCTGCTGCCGGAGGCCGCTAAAGAAAAAATGCTTTCGCCCGGCGTGACGGTGGACGTGCGCAAGAACGAGCCCGACGAGATCGAACTGGCGGTCGGTGACCGCACGTATCGGGTGCGCGGCTTGGCGAAAAACTCCGGCTTCGAATCGCTGCGCGTGACACTGCGCGCGGGGTGCGGCGAGCGCTGGCACCTGGACACGCTCGACCTCTGCAGCGCCCGGGCCCGCGACGGTTTTATCCACGCCGCCGCCGCGGAAACCGGCCTTAAGTCCGATCTGCTCAAGCGCGACATCGGCCGCGTG
This sequence comes from Polyangiaceae bacterium, assembly GCA_049578005.1. Lineage (GTDB taxonomy): Bacteria > Myxococcota_A > Polyangia > Polyangiales > Polyangiaceae > Palsa-1150. The sequence goes on along the minus strand of JBAULD010001029.1, from coordinate 3,406 downwards.
CTCCTGAAACTGGAGGAGCTGCAGGAGGCGCGGCTCAAAGTCCAGGTTGCGGCGACGCCCGTCGCGCCGACCGTGAGTGCGGAGGAGCGCGAGGCGGCGCTCGCGCTCCTGCGCGATCCGAAGTTACTCGACCGCATCCTGGCGGATTTTACCGCGTGCGGGGTGGTCGGCGAGGAGACGAACAAGCTCGTCGGCTATCTGGCGGCCGTCTCGCGCAAGCTCGATCATCCGCTGGCCGTCATCGTGCAGAGTACGAGCGCGGCGGGCAAGACGGCGCTCATGGAGGCGGTGCTTGCGTTCGTGCCGCCCGAGGAGCGCGTGAAATACTCCGCCCTGACCGGCCAGGCGCTGTATTACCTGAGCGACGCGGATCTAAAGCACAAGATCCTGGCCATCGTGGAGGAGGAGGGCGCGGAGCGCGCGAGCTATGCCCTAAAACTGCTCCAGTCCGAGGGCGAACTGACCATCGCCTCGACCGGCAAGGACCCGCACACCGGCCGGATGGTGACGCAGGAATACCGGGTCGAAGGCCCGGTCATGATCTTCCTGACGACGACGGCCGTGGACATCGACGAGGAACTGCTCAACCGCTGCCTGATCCTGACGGTGGACGAGGGCCGCGAGCAAACGGCCGCGATCCATCGCCTGCAGCGCGAGCGCGAAACGCTCGCCGGTTTGCTGCGGCAGGAGACGCGCAGCCAGGTCTTGGCGACGCACCGGGCGGCGCAGCGGCTCCTGCGGCCCCTTGCGGTCGTGAACCCGTTTGCCGAGCAGCTGACCTTTTTAGACGACCGCACCCGCACGCGGCGCGACCACACGAAGTACTTGGCGCTGATCCGCTGCATCGCACTCCTGCACCAGTACCAGCGGCCGGTCAAAACCGTCACGCAAGGCGGCAAAAGCGTCGCCTACATCGAGGCCACGCATGCCGATATCGCCGCCGCCAACGCTCTTGCGCACGACGTCCTGGGCCGCTGCCTCGATGAAATGCCGCCGCAGACGCGGCGGCTCCTGGAATTGATCGAGCGCATGGTCTCGGCGCGCTGCACGGCCGCGAAACTGGAGCGGGGCGACTGCCTCTTCCGCGCGCGGCAGCTGCGCGAATTTACCGGCTGGGGCAGCTCGCAGCTGCACGTGCATCTGCAGCGCCTGGTCGAACTGGAATACGTGCTCACCCACCGGGCCGATCACGGCCAGGGCTTCGTGCATGAGCTGGTCTATGACGGCGGCGGGAAGGATGGGCGCAAGTTTTTGCCCGGCCTGATCGACGCGGCGAAACTGCGCCCGGCGCACGACTACGACGCCCAGCGTCCGGGGCTTCTGACCGGGCATCCGGGGGTAAACGGCGAGCATCCGGCCCCTGTCCGCCCTGTTTCCGGCCCGCTTCCTGGGCCTGTCCGGCCCATAAAAAACGCTCCGCTCTCCTCTGAAAAACCGCCCGGCGAGGCGAAAACGGCCGGAAACGCACATCTGGTCGGCGCGGCCGAAGGCAGCGCCGCGTAGTCGTAGCTATGCCGCGCAAAGGCGAACGCAAGGCGCGCGCGCCGCTGGGCGACCTGGGCGACAGCCAGGGCTTCGCGGCGCTGGCCGTCTCCTACCTGGAGGCCCTGCGGGTCAAAAATTACTCCGCGGCCACGATCGCGACCCGCGAGCACTACCTTCGGGAATTTACCAAGTGGTGCGCCGAGCGCGGCCTGGCGCGGCCGGCCGAGATTACCAAGCCGACCCTGGAGCGATACCAGCGGTGGCTCTATCACTACCGGCAGAAGAACGGCCAGCCGCTCACGTTCAGGACGCAGCACGGCCGCCTGGTGCCGGTGCGCGCCTTCTTCGCCTGGCTCTGCCGGCAGAATCATCTCCTCAGCAATCCGGCGAGCGACCTGGAGCTGCCACGGGTCGAAAAGCGTCTGCCGCGGCACGTGCTGACGGCCGCGGAAGCCGAGCGCGTGCTGGCGTTGCCGGACGTGTCCGACCCGATCGGTCTGCGCGACCGGGCCATGCTGGAGGTGTTTTACTCGACGGGAATGCGGAGGATGGAGCTGCTCGGACTGAAGCTCTACGACCTCGACGCCGAGCGCGGCACGGTGTTCGTCCGCCAGGGCAAAGGGAAAAAGGACCGAATGATCCCGATGGGGGAGCGCGCGTTCGGCTGGGTGCAGCGTTACCTGGAGGAAGGGCGGCCGTCGCTCGCGCTCACGCCGGACGAGGGGGTTGTCTTTTTGACCAACGCGGGCCTCGGGTTCGAAGCGGGACGGCTGACGCAGCTCGTGCGCGATTACGTGACCGCCGCCGACTTCGGGAAAAAAGGCGCCTGCCATCTCTTCCGCCACACCTGCGCAACGCTCATGCTCGAGGGCGGCGCGGATATCCGCTTCATCCAGCAGCTCCTCGGGCACGAGAAACTGGAGACGACCCAGATTTACGCCCAGGTCTCGATCCGGATGCTCAAGGAGGTCCACACGCGCACGCATCCGGCCCGCCTTGAGGCCAACACCGAACTCATGGCGGAACTGGCGGACGAACTGGCCGAGGAAGAGACCGCACAGGCTTGAGAAACGGCTCGCCGCTGCTTTTTTAGCCGCCAAGATCGGCCTCCGATGATGGCGGCCCTCCAGCACCCCCGCAGCGGCCCGGAAAGGCGTTTAAACGGCCTGCGCGCGCCGTCCCGGCGCACGGCGCGGCAGCGGACATCGCGTCCGGCCAATCGCGGCGCGGACCGAAAACTCACGTCGGGGTTTTTTCGTTCCGCGCCGCCCACTCGCATCTGGCAACTCCCGTCGCAAGTTACGAACATGCACCAGGAAAGCGCGACCTACGTCTTCGTTTTTGCACCAGGCTGCGCTGTAGCCCCAAACAGTGGAGCAACAAGCAACGGGCTGACGACATACACCGGCTCAATCAACTATTCTTACGGAGCTTTTGTCCTCTCACACGGTTCGTTCACGGGTCAAATCACCGATGGTTCGGGCCAGACGTATAATATCTCGGGGAACATAAACGGAGTGGGATTTCAGGCCGGCTATTTTAGCGGGACGGTCCCGGTGTCGTTCACGGTGGCTTCACCGCAAAATATTGGCTCGAACGGGGTGTTCTTTACTGGTTCGGCTGGGTACGGGGCAGGCCCGATAAATATTATCGGGGCCGATGGTGCAGTGTTTGTCAATGGCCACTCGGGGAGCCTCAGCGGAGAAGCCCCAGGCATTAATGGCATTTTGGCAGGAAATAGCCCGATTTCCACCGACACAAATCCAGCCAATCCAGGAGAATCGCTCTCATTCAAGCTGGGCATCGGCATTTCGATAGGCGTCCAAGGGGTGACGGTAACAAACGTGACGCCCGTTGCATCTCCAAGCCCTGGGGGACCGGGAGGATGAGCGCATGAAAGCTGTAATCGTAATTTTGGTGC
>JBAULD010001028.1:0-5284 GCA_049578005.1 Polyangiaceae bacterium | reverse complement strand
CCTCGATGCAGGACTTCCGGCTGTATCGGGAGCTGCATTGGGAGGGCGGCTTCGAGGAGTACTTGGGGATCGTGCGCGAGAAGCCGCAGGTCACGCGAAACGCGTACCAGCGCATGTACGACATGGTCATTAGTTACGGCACCGAGGAGTATATCGACAACAAGAAGAAGCTCGTCCGCTACAACTTCTTCAAGGACGAGCAGAACGGCGGTGCAAACGCCATCTTCGGTTTGGATATCCCGCTCATGCGGCTCGTGCACGTGTTCAAAGCCGCATCCGAGGGCTACGGACCGGAGCGCCGCGTCATCTTGCTTCACGGCCCGGTGGGCTCGTCGAAGAGCACCATTGCGCGGCTGCTCAAGCAAGGGGTCGAACAGTATTCGCGCTCGCCCGACGGCGCGATCTTCACGTTCGACTGGGTGGGTCTCTCCGGAACCGGGATCGCCAACGCCGATCAAGATCGCTTTCCGAGCCCGATGAACGAAGAACCGCTGCGGGTCATCCCGCCGGACTGGCGGGCCAAGGCGATCGACGAACTCGGCCTCTCGAACGACAAGTTCAAAGTGCGCATCGACGGCGATCTCGACCCCGCCAGCCGTTTCATATTCAAGTGTCTGATGCAGAAGTACGAAGGCGACTGGTCGAAAGTCGTCCGCAATCACGTGAAGGTCAGGCGCCTGGTGCTCAGCGAAAAAGATCGCGTGGGCATCGGCACGTTCCAGCCGAAGGACGAGAAGAACCAAGACTCGACGGAGCTCACGGGAGACATCAATTACCGGAAGATCGCCGAGTACGGCTCGGACTCCGACCCGCGCGCCTTCAACTTCGACGGCGAATTCAACATCGCAAACCGCGGCGTTCTCGAGTTCATCGAAATTCTCAAGCTGGACGTCGCGTTTCTTTACGATCTGCTCGGCGCGACCCAGGAGCACAAAATCAAGCCGAAGAAGTTCGCGCAGACCGACATCGACGAAGTCATCATCGGTCACACGAACGAGGCGGAATACAAGAAGCTCCTGAACAACGAGTTCATGGAGGCGCTCCGCGACCGCACCATCAAGATCGATATCCCGTACATCACCAAGCTCACCGAAGAGATCCGCATCTACGAGAAGGATTTCAACGGGATGAAGATCAAGGGCAAGCACATCGCGCCACACACGCTCGAGGTGGCGGCGATGTGGGCCGCGCTGACGCGTCTGGAAGATCCGAAGAAGCACAACTTGTCGCTGCTTCAGAAGCTGAAGCTCTACGACGGAAAGGTGCTCCCCGGATACACGCAGGACACGGTGAAAGAGCTCCGAAAAGAGAGCAAGCGCGAGGGGATGGAAGGCATCTCTCCTCGGTACGTGCAAGACAAGATTTCGAACGCTCTCGTCAACGAGTCGGGCGAGGGCACGATCAACCCCTTCATGGTCCTCAACGAGCTCGAGAAGGGCCTGCGGCACCACTCGCTCATCACGGGGGAAGAGCAGCGAAAGCGCTTCGCGGAGATCATCGGGATGGTCAAGCGCGAGTACGAAGAGATCGTGAAGAACGAAGTGCAGCGTGCGATCAGCGCCGACGAAGACGCGATCAGCAAGCTTGCCGCGAACTACATCGACAACATCAAGGCGTTCACGCTCAAAGAGCGGGTGAAGAACCGTTACACGGGCCAGGACGAAGACCCCGACGAGCGTTTGATGCGGTCGATCGAAGAAAAGATCGACATCCCCGAGAATCGCAAAGACGACTTCCGCCGCGAGATCATGAATTTCATCGGGGCGCTGGCAGTCGAGGGCAAGCGCTTCGAGTGGAACACGAACGACAGGCTGCGGCGCGCGCTCGAGCTCAAGTTGTTCGAAGATCAGAAGGACAGCATCAAGCTGAAGACGCTGGTCAGCGCCGTCGTCGACAAGGACACTCAGGAAAAGATCGACATCATCAAGTCTCGGCTCATCAAGAACTTCGGCTACAACGAAGTCAGCGCGACCGACGTCTTGAACTACGTCGCATCGATCTTCGCGCGCGGAGACGCCAAAGACTGAGGCCGGTTGTTCGCGATTCGTCTCGGCTCGGCGTGCCGCCATTGCGCTCGGGGCACGCCGGCCCTAGACCCCGCGTCTGATGAGCACCCTGAAAAAAACGCTGCTCCAGCGCGGCCTGAAGCTCATGAGCGACCCCCGCGTGGTCAAGCTCATGCAAGACGAGCGCGTGATGAAGGCGCTCATGGCCGCGATGAGCATGCCCGGCAAGGCGCAGAGCTTCGCGAGAGAACAGGCGGAAAACATCGCGAAGGCGATGGCCTTGGCGACGGAGGCGGAGGTGAGGGATCTCCAACGGACCGTGCGCAAGCTCGAGGAAGAGCTGGCGCGCATCCGTGCCGATCAGGTCGCGAACGGCGGCGCCAAGAAGAAGAGCGAGGCGCGCTAGAAGCCAGGCTTCTAGGCAACCCGAGCCTGCAGCCAATCCGTAACGAGCGACCAGGTCATCATCGGCGCGTCGCGGCCGACGAGGAGGTCGATGTGACCGAGCGGTAGCACACGGTACGTCTTGTCCCGCGCTCGGCTGCGCGCGAAGCCAGGACGAACGCTTATCGGCGGGGCCAGGTCGTCGTTCGCCCCCGCGACGACGAAAAGAGGCAGGTCCATCTGTTCGAAGCGCTCCACGTAGTCGGTCTCGCGCCCGCCGAAACGCCGCTGCGCTGCCCAATCGAACATGTCGATGGTCTCGGCGAGGGCCGCGCGATCGAACGCGAGCTGCAGGTGTTGCTCGAGCACCTCGGGTTCGCACGAGCCGGCATGCCACCCGCGCAGCGGAATCGGATAAAACGGGCTCTCCGCGAAGCGCCGGAGCAGTCGCATGGTCGCCCCGATGGGCGCGAGCGGGAGGGGCGGGTTCGGGAGCGGTGCAAAGGTGAGCGCTCGGGCGACCAACGCCATCGCGCCGAGCGTGAACGACCCGCGCGCGAAGTGGTAGGGACTGCCGATCGACACGACGCCGGACACGGCGCCCAGCAGCGTTGGGGCCGCCGCGTAGGCCACCAATCCTCCGAGCGAATGCCCAACGACCCATACGCTCCGGTCCCCGGAGAGGGCCCGAATCTCTTCCACGGCCGCGGGAAGATCCTCCTGGACGTAGTCTTCCACCCCCTCGCATCGACGTGCCCCGAAGTGGCGCGACCGGCCGTGTCCTCGAAGGTCGAGGTTGAAGACGTCGAACCCGGCGCCGGCCAAATGGTTCGCGAAGCTGCGGGCCGGCAAGTGCCAGGCATAGCGATTCTGTCCGAAGCCGTGCACGAGAAGCACGGGCGCGCGCGTTCCACCCTTTCCGCTCTCCGCCCGTTTCCGCACCATGGCTAGCGGAACTCGGCCGCTCGTCACGACGATTTCCTTCACGAACGAGCCGGTCTCGGCCCTATCGATGACCTGCTGGACGATTCTTCCGTGGAGGATCACTGGGTGCCGTGTGGCCGAGGCGTCTCCCCGCGCAGCGCTCGTCTAGTGTAGCATCGCGCCGGCCCGCCATCGCCTGAGTTTGCCTGGCCTTCTTGCGTCGAGGACCGCCATGAAAATTGCCGCCCGATCCGTCGCTGTTACGCTCGCTATAGCCGCCCTGAGCAGTTCTGCCTTGGCGCGGGCGGCCGACACGGACGACGCGGAGAATGCGTCGCCGAAGCCGGCGGCAGCTCCGGTGACGGTGAAGGATTCCGAAGTGCCCATCACGGACACTCGGGAAGACCCCAACCGCCGCTACTACTTCATCGGGGTTCGATACCGGGGAACGGTCATTCCGCAATTCTTGATGGACTTGTTCGTCGACGAGGGGACGACGGTGTACTCGAACAACATCGGGATCGAGTTCGACATGCGAAAGCAGGGACAGTCGACGATCCCGTGGATCGTCTACTCCGACTACAGCATGGGCGACACGCTGTTTCACCAGAAGGGGCAGCCCACCATCCCGAGCAACTACAGCGTCGTCAACAGCAGCCTCAAGGCGCTGTATCTCGGCCTCGACCAGCTTTGGTCGGTTCCCCTCGACGAAAGTCACCACTGGGACTTCGAGTTTGGCTTCGGCGTCGGCGTCGGCGTTCTCTTCGGAGATCTGCAGAACAACTGGGTGTTCGACACGCCTAACGGCCCGCTCGTGGCCAGCACCGGCGTTCACTTCGCCGAGTGCGTCAACACGGGACCGGCGAGCTGCCAGCCGGGAAACCACACGGGCAACCCGCAGATTGCGAAGGTGAACGGCTACAAGGAGCCCTTCTGGTTCAGCGGCGGATCGGTGCCCAATATCTTTCCCTACATCTCGTTTCCCCAGTTGGGCGTCCGCTACAAGCCGATCAAACAGCTCGAGACCCGCCTCGGCGTGGGTTTCTCGCTGACCGGCTTTTGGTTCGGTCTCAGCGCCGACTACGGCCTCGAGAACCCCGAGAAGTCCACGAAGGCGAGCAGCAGCCTCGGCCGGATGCACGATATGCTGTAGTGAATGACAGACGCCCCTGAGGTTGCGCGGTCCCTCTCCCCCCCGGGGCGAGGGGATGGCCTACCTGCCCGCTACGAAAAAGTGCGCCGGCTCGGCGCGGGCGGCGGCGGTGAAGTCTGGTCGGTCCGCGACCGAACGAGCACCCGGGTACTCGCGTTGAAGGTGCTCTCGGAGAGTGCCGGCGAGGCAGAGATCGAAGCCCTCGTGCGAGAGGCGATCGCGCTGAGCGGACTCGAAGGGCTCGGCGTGCCGAGAATCATGGCGTTCGGTGCCCTGCGCGACGGCCGCCGATACATGGTGCGCGAGCTCGTCGAGGGACGGAGTCTCGACGAGGTCCTCACGCAGCGAGAGGGTCCCTGGCTCGAGCCCATCGCGAGCGCGTGCGAAACGCTCACCGTCGTCCACCGCGCGGGGCTTCTTCACGGTGACGTGAAGCCGGCGAACATCATCGTCGGGGCTGACGGGCGAGGGACGCTGGTCGATCTGGGTTTGGCGGCTCCTTGGCGGGACGGGGGCACCGAGGCCAAAGGCCTCACACCCAGGTATGCCGCCCCGGAGCTCCTCGAGGGCGAACCGCTGACGGTTCGCGCCGAGGTGTACGCGATCGGTGCGACGCTCCGGGAGGCGCTCGCGCGACGAGGCGGCGAGCTGTCGGCAGAGGTCCGAGCCGCGCTTTCGGACGTGGCGGCCCGCGCGACGCAGCTTTCCGCCGCAGCGAGATGGCCGAGCGTGGACGAACTGGCCAGCGCACTTCGACGCGCCGCGGGGCTGTCTCACGGCACGGAGCTCGAAGAGCAGCCGTGGCCCGTGCTGGGAG
>JBAULD010001027.1:0-1567 GCA_049578005.1 Polyangiaceae bacterium | reverse complement strand
GTAGTGCTCCCGATGATTTCGGATCGAACACATTGGATCGTCAACGGCCGCGACTTGACTTCGCATTGCCAGCCGCAAAAAAAGATCAAAGTCCTCACACCATCGCTGATGTTCATCGAAACCACCGACCTCGTCGACGAGATCCCGATCAGCGACGACCGAAGCCATGGCCATCTGATTTTTCAGATTGCTCAGCAATGCTTCGAGGATCCAGCCTTCGGGCAGCATACATCGACTCAGCGCTTCGTCGACAATTGGACGACCATGCTCGTCAATAAGATCACAGCGCGTGTAGCTCCATCGTCGATCGGGCTGATCGCGGTGCACCTGTATCTGCCTCTCCAGTTTTTTTGGCACCCAAGCGTCGTCGGAATCGAGAAACGCAAGATAATGGCCTGTGGCTGCCCTGATGGCTGTGTTGCGGACGAACGAGGGATTCCCCGAGTGAGAGAGCCAGATCGTGCGCACACGGGGGTCCACAAGACTCCGCAAGTAAGCCCTGGTGTCGTGGGTCGAGCCATCGTCTGCGAGGATCATTTCCCAATCCGCGAAGGTTTGAGCAAAGACCGAATCTATTGCCAGCCGGAGATATCGGACGCGGTTGAATGTGGGCAGAATGATTGAAACCGTCGGCATGGGTCAGCTCCAGATCCAAGCTCGGGGCACCGTGGACCGCCACGCGTCGGCGTCGAACTCGTGCAGCGACGTGCCGCCCACGGTAACCGCTCCGGCGTGTGGCCTCGCCGGCGCCAGGAGCGGTCGCAGACCGCGACGTCGGATGGCAGGCGTCGAAGAGGGCGCGGGCGAGACGCATCGGGCGGTTGTTCGTTGGACTTCCATTCGATCCGCCGCGTCGAAACAGAAGCGCGCAACTGTGATCGCGAACGGCCTTAGTCTTGCTGATCGGATCATTCGTGGTCTCAAGGGTCACCGAAAGCTCTGCGCGAGCGGGGGTCGTGGCGCCTTTCCAAGTCGAGGACCAAGAAGCGGCCACCTGAAATCAACGGCCAATGGGAAGATATTCTCGCCTCGAGACGTGCGGTCACATCGACGAGGCGCTCGGGGAGCCGGCGCGCCGCTCCCCTGCCGACAAACAGCCCAAGGGCGTACGCTTCTCGGCGCACGAAATGCTCCGCAAAAGCGTGACGATAGATCTCCTTCGCGGTGAGGAGCACGTGAGTGACGCGGTGCCCGCGTATGTCGACTTCGATGACTCGCGGACCGGGTCGGACGATTCTCCAACAGCGTCCAAACGAGCTCGCCCCGTGCCCCGGCGACAAGAAGTGTGCGACCAGCCGCCCGCCCGGGCGAATGACGCGGGCAGCCTCCCGCGCAAATCTGGGGAGGTCAACTGTGTTGAGCACGGCGAACGACGAGACGACGCCGTCAAACTGGCCGTTGAGAGCCCCAATTACGTCGGTGATCTCGCCGGTCCGCGTGTCGACGTGGCCGGCATGAGGGGTTCGGTTCAGCTTGGCGAGCAGCTGTTCGACCATTCCGGGAGAAACATCTACCGCAGTGACGTGGACACCGTGGGAAGCAAGATGAATGGTGTCGATACCAGTAC
>JBAULD010001026.1:0-1804 GCA_049578005.1 Polyangiaceae bacterium | reverse complement strand
AGCTTGCCCCAGATGAAACGAACCGTCGGTGGTCCTTCCTTCGATGCGAGAAACGCGCCTCCAATGGCGTCGCGTAAGGCAAGCATCTTCGCGCCCCTATCGCCCTCGAGCGCGCTTGCGCATGCAGCCACCAGGGTGACGTCACCCGCATCAAAATAGCGGGGGGCAGGGCGGGTCGGGTGCTTGCGCGTCATACGCTCGCCGAGCGCGATCCGCGCCAGGTCCCGATCCTCGTCGGTAGCGGGCGCGGCTTGTTCTTCTTTCACGTCGTTCGGCGCTCCGACAGCCGGTGCATTGCAAGAAGAAGGTTCAATCTCTTTCTCTCTGAGTTCCCCGGAAGCGCCTTCCGGTGGCCCACCGGCGTGGTTTTCCGGTGGGTGGGTCGCGGTAGGCGCCACCGTCCTTGGCGACGGGACTTCGGTCCGAAGCGCCTTCGCCCGATCGCGCGGGAAGCGTTCCACGAAGTCTGCGAGCGCGGCGAGCGTCACGAGCCCGGGCGCGTAGAAGATTCGCACCGATCCGTCCGGTCGCCGTTCGTGGCGCACGCGGATGAAGCCAGCACGTTCGAGTGAGTCGGCTTGGTCGCGGACAGCGCGGGTCGACCATCCACTGAAGCGCCCGAGCGTGTCTTGGCTCGGCCACGCCTCGGCGTTGCCCTGCCAGTGGACAGCAATCCCGATGAAGAGCGCCCAAGGCCCTTTGCTCAGTCTTTGAAACTCGGCATTACGAGCGCGCAGTTCGAGAAGCGCAAGACCGAAGTTGTCTCGAAGTCGAATCCTCTCACGTATCGGAAACACGTCATCGTCGCGCTCTTCCGGACCGGCCGGGAGAGCGTTTGCTGCACTCAACATTGCGTGCGCCCCTCCGCGCCGAGCGGCGCGGCGAAGGGCCTCGAGGAGGACACAAGATCGCCGATCACGTCCTGCGCGATGAGCGGGCGTGTCCTCTCGGGGCGTTCGTTCCTGAAGCGCGTGGCGCGCTCCATGCGAGCGGCGTCTTCAGCGTCGCGTCGCCTTGGGAGTCGGCGCGCAAACAGTCTTGCGCGCGGACAAGCGAACTCCTATGCTCTGTCTCGAAGCGGCCAGAAACCACTTCCGAGATAAAGCTCTCGAACCGGCCTTGTTTGATGCGGGTGGCTCCGCAACGAACAAGGCCGAAGTTCTTTCTGCCACCCGCGCGCCTAGCTCATGGTGGCCTCCGCGTCGGAGCGCAGCACGCCCTTGATACTGTGAGAGCCGGATGGAGCGCGTCAGCGGGGCGGGTGAACGACGCGTCGACGCGCAACGACCTTGCGGCGACAGTCGGCGTCATCGCGAGAGCGACGTCCCGCTTCCGGGTCACCCATCGGTCGCGCTCATCGTTCGCGATCGAGCAGCACGTCAGTTCCGCGCGTGCTGAACGAGAGGCACCTACTGAACGGCTGCCTTCACACCGTTTTTCACACCGTTCGGGTAGCCACTCATAGCCTCGGCTGACCGGACCCAGACAGCAGATCCTCGAGAAAAGTGGAGCGGGAGAAGGGTTCCGAAACCGGCAACCACAGAGGGCGGTCGTTCACGCGCGATCCGCGAAATTCTGCTGGTTTCGTGAACCCGGTCCCCGACGGGGTACGACGCAAAACAACGCCGTGCGAGACCGCGTTGGGCAACTGGTGGGAAACGGACGGCGCGCTGAGGCGCGGGCATCAGCTGGCGTCTGGCGAGCAGGGAGCGAGCCGATGGACCCAGTCCTGCAGCGCGCCAATCGTCGCGCTGGCGCCGTTGTCGTACCGGGCCCACACGATGAAGAAGACGCGCGTGTAGCT
>JBAULD010001025.1:0-8527 GCA_049578005.1 Polyangiaceae bacterium | reverse complement strand
GTTCTCTTCGCCCCGATAGATGGCCTCGAGCGCCTCCATCGCTTCGAAGTCGGGGCCGACTTCGAGCAGCTTGCGCCACGAGTCCGCCGCGTCGTCGGGCTGCTGCAGCGCCTCGCTGTACGTGTGTCCGAGCTCGCGGTAGATCTCTTTCAACGCGGCCGGCTCGAGGAGCGGCGCCGCGCGATCGACGAGCTGGTGCAGCGACGCCACGAGCTCGTTTGGATCGCCCTGTCTCCTGCGCAGATGGGTGATGGCGCGCAGCGCATCGAGGTTCGCATAGTCGATGTCGAGGACGCGGTTATAGTCTTCGAGCGCGGAGTCGTCGCGACCGAGCTTTTCGCTGGTCACCCGCGCGCGGCGCGTGAGCACGGCCACACGGTCCTCGTCGTTCGCGGCGATGTCGAACTCCCGCTCCAGGACGTCGACGAGCTTCGCCCACTGCTCGAGCGATTCGTAAAGGTCGGCCAGCGCATGCAGTGCCTCCGGATCTTCGCCGCGCAAATCGAGCACGACTCGCCACGTTTGGATCGCGCGCTCGGGTTGTCCCAGCCTCTCCGCGGCGAGTCGCGCGATCTTCGCGCGAATGTCCGCTTCGGCCGCGTCGCCGGAGGCGGTTTCGAGCTCGCGCTGGTAGACGGCGTCAAGCTCTTGCCATGCTTCCTGGAATTCGTAGATGCGCGCCAATGCCGCGATGGACCCCTCGTGGCCCTTGTCCAGCTCGTCGAAGATTCGGCAATAGGCGCGTATCGCGTCGGGAAGATTGCCGAGCCGAGTTTCGTAAATTTCGCCCAGACGCGCGTGAATCTCGACGAGCTCCATCGCGTCGGACGTGGCCGCCGCGCGCATTTCGAGGACCTGGGCGAGGTCCAGCCACGAATCGACCGAAAGATAGATCCGGTCGAGGTTCGCCAGCGCCTCGAGGTCCGTCGGATCGACGCCCAAGACGTACTTGTACGTTTCTTCGGCTTTGGCGGCGTCGCCCAGCTCGTCCTCGAACGTCCGGGCGAGCCGCTTGCCGATGGTTCTCTGCACCGCCGGATCCGGGTGAGCGCCGAGGACGTCCGCGTAGGCGTTGGCGATCTTCTCCCAGCCGCCGTCGACCACGGCCGCGAGGCGCGACGCCTCTTCGCCGACCTTCTCGTCGAGCGGAAACTCCATGAGTGCACGGACGTAGACGACCAGCGTCTTTACCGGATCGAGGAGCTTGTCCTCGAAGAGCTCCGCCAGCCGATAGTACGCGCCGAGACGCTCGCTCTCGCCGCTCGTCTGAGCGAGTTGCGCCTCGTAGACGCGCGCCAGCTTGTCCCACTCGCCGACCGCGCGATAAAGCGGTTCGAGAATGTCGCCGACTTCGGCCTGCCTTTGTCCTCTCTCGAAGAGAGCTTCCAGCGCGTGAACGGTGGCGTCGTGCTCGGGCGCGGCGCCGATGACTTCGCGATACGAGGCGATGGCGGCGTTCACGTTGCCGAGCTTCGTCTCCTGCAGCTGCCCGAGCCGGTACTTGAGCTCGAGAATCTCGTCGGGCGACTCGGCGACGTCGGCCTCGCGAGCCAGAACCTGCGCGAGCTCGGCCCAGCGTTCGGTCTGCATGTACAGCCGATCGAGGGCGCGGATGGCCGAGAGGTTCTCGGGATCGGCCCCGACCACGCGTCCGTAGCGGGCGATGGCCCCCTCGACGTCGTCCAGCTGAACCTCGAAGATCTGGGCGCTCCGACCGCCGAGCTCCACGAATCGTTCGCCCTGCTCGCCCTCCGCCAGCTTGTCCAGCTCGGCGTCGTACAGCGCGGCGACCTCCTGCCAGCGATTCACGGCCATGGCCAGGCGCTCGATGTTTCCGAGCGTCTGCTCGTTGCCGGAGTCGAGGGGCAGCGCGCGCGCGTACGTGTGGAAGGCGGCGGGGAGATCTCGGAGCGCGGTTTCTTGAAGCGCTGCAATCCGGTGCAAGAGTTCGACCTTCCGGAACGGATCGTTCGCGCGCCGGACTTGCACTTCGAGGACGCGAATGAGCTTGGACCAGTCGCCGGCTGCCTCATAGATCGGCTCGAGCACCGCGGCCGCGCTGAGCGCGTCGTCGGCGACATCTTTTAGACCTTCGAGCGCGCGAAGGGTGGGCTCGTGGTCGGGCTGAGCGTTCAATATCTCGCGATAGAGCTCGACCGCGCGCGGCACGTCGTCCAGGTGCTTTTCGTAGAGCGCCGCGATTCGATACTGAAAGCTGACCGCCTCGTTCGGGTCGGCGGTCATCTCGCTCTCGTGCGAGAGCACGGACAGGAGCTCGGTCCAGTTCTGCGCCTGCTCGTAAAGCACATCGAGCCGTGAGAGCGCCTGCAAGTCGTCCGGGTCGAGCTCGAGAATCTTCTCGTAGGTATCGATGGCGCGCGGGACGTCGCCGAGCTCGCGCTCGTAGACCGCGCCCACCTGGTAATAGATGCCCTTCTTCTCGTCGACGTCGGCGACAAGATCTGCCTTTTTCGCATACACCGCGAGGAGCTCGTGCCAGCGTGAAAGATCGAGATAGCGCTTCACGAGCGCGTCGAGCGCGCGGAGGTCGTCGGGGTCGATCTCGAGCACCTTGCTATAAGCGGTGATCGCCGCCTCTGGACGATTGAGCACGTCTTCTTCGATCGCCGCCGCCTGGAACAAGGCGTCCTTCTTCTCCAGCGGCTCTTCGAGAATCTCGGACTTGCGCTGGAGGGCGATCGACAGATCTTGGTACCGCTCGGTCGCCCGGAAAAGCCGCTCGAGCGACCGCGCTGCAGACAAGTTCAGCGGATCGATTTCGAGCACCTTGCGATAGAGGGCGATGGCGGCGTCGACGTTGCCGATGTCGTCTTCGTTGGCCGACGCGCTCATCATGTAAAGGGCGCTTGCCAGCGACGAATCGTCCACCTGAGAGGCAAGCTGCTCGAAGACATTCGCGAGGTCCGCGAAGCGCCCGGAGGCGCGCGCTACCCGGTCGAGCTGCTCCCGGGTGCCTTCGTTCGCAGGGTCCTCCTTGAGGGCCCGGGCGAGCGTCGCAAACGCCGCCCCGAGGTCGCCGGCCGAGTCCTCGTAGAGCTGAGCGACATATTGCAGGAGCTCGACACGCCTCGTGGCGTCGTCGCTCCGTCGCACCTGGACTTCGTGTACGTCGATGAGCCTTTCCCAGTCCCCGGCACGCTGGTAGAGCGGTTCGAGCAGATCGGCAATCGTCAGCTCGTATTTCGGGCTCTTGCCGAGTCGCTCGAGCGCGGCCAGGGCTTCGCGGTTGGCCGGCGCACGTTCGAGAATTTGGCGGTATCCCTCGATCGCGACGTCGATGAGCCCCATCTTGCTTTCGCGCAGCGCAGCAAGCCGCAGCAGGAGGGAGATCTGCGCCTCTTCGGTCGGTGCGAGGGCGAGCTGCGCCTCGAGATTTTCGGCGAGCTCGCTCCACATCTGGCGGCGCGTGAAGAGGTCGTCGAGCGCTTCGAGGGCGCGGGCGCTGCCGGCGTCGAGCTCCAGCATCTTCTGGTAGGCGCGGATGGCGTCATCGGGGCGCCCGAGTTGCGTGTCGTAGATCTGCGCCATCGAGGCGTAGAGACCCTCGCGGCCAGCGGCGTCGCCGGCTTGCTCGATCCGCCGTTGGACGACGCCGATCAAGTCCTCCCATCGGCTCGTCCGCGTGAACAAACGATCGAGCGCGGAGAGCGCCTCCCCGTCGTCCGGGTCGATGGCCAAAACCTTGTAGTAAGCGGCCGCCGCCTCGTCGACATCGCCGAGACGATCGTCGATGCCGGCGATTCGCAACCAGTAATCCCGGGCGAGCGCCGCGTCGGCCACGCTTGCGGCGAGCTCTGCGTAGAGCCCGACCAGAGCGCGCTGCGCACCGGAGCCTTGCGCGACTTTCTCGATTTCGTCGCGGGTTTCCGCGAGCGAGGGATCGTCGCGAAGCGCCGACGCGAGCACGGAGAACGCCTGTCCGGCGTCGTTCACTCGATCGGAGCCGATGCGCGCTGCCTTGCGCTTGAGCGCGACCCGCTTTTCCAGGTCGGGCTCGCTGGCGCTGAGTATCTCGAGAACCCCGATGAGCTTCGACCAGTCCCCGCGCTCTTCGTAAATCGGCTCGAGAATGGTCGCCACCTCCGCGCGCAGCTCGCCCCCCAGCATCGATTCGAGCGCCTGACGCGCCGCTTCGTAGTGGGGATCGACGAGGAGGATCTCGCGGTAGTTCTCGAGGGCGCCTGCGGCGTCGTGAAGGTGCTTTTCGAGGGTTTGGCCGAGCCGGAACTTCAAATCGGTGAGCTGCTGGTCCATGGGCCCGAGCTCGATGCGGCGGCGAAGCACACTCGCGTACGAGTCCCAGCGGCCCAGGCGGCCGTAGAGCACGTCTAGCGCGGCGAGGGCTTGTGCGTCACTCGGGTCGTCGTCCAGCACGTGCGCGTGCGTGGCGATCGCCTTGTCGATGTCCTTGAGCTCGTTTTCGTAGAGGTTGGCGATGGCGTGGCTGATGGCTTTCTTCTCGTCGGCCGTGTTCGATAGGTCGCGCTTCTTCTCGTAGATGCCGAGAAGGTCCGTAAAGCGGACCGTCTGGCGGTAGAGCTTTTCGAGCGCCGCGATCGCCTCTTCGTTGTCGCCGTCCATCTCGTAGACGGTTCGGTAGGCGTCGAGCGCTTCGTCCACTTTGTGCTGCTTGTCGGCGAGGACCTGACCCAGTCGCAGCCGGAGCGCGACGCTGAGGGACGCGTCACGGCCCGCGTCGGCGATCGCGCGCCGGTACGACGAGACGACTTCGTCCCAGCGCGACGTCGCCGCAGCAGCGCGTTCGAGATCGTCGCTCGTCCGCGGGTCGCCGGGCGATAGCTCGAAGGCAGCCAGATACCGGTTGAATGCCTTCTGCGGGTCCTTGACCTTTCCTTCGTAGAGCGCCGCAACTTGGCGGTAGAGCTCGAGCTTGCTCGCGGGATCGCGCTCGTGTCCGAGCTTAACTTCGATGGCGTTCGCCAGCGCCTTGGAGTTGTTGACCGCGGCGTAGAGCGGAATCAGCGCCTCGGCAGCCTGGAGACTGTCCGCGTCGATCTCCAGGATCTTCTCGTACGTCTTCGCGGCGCGATCCGGCTTTTGCTTCTTCTCGGCCCAGAGCTCCGCGATCTTGAAGAGAAGCGAGCTCTTCGCGCTCGCGTTCGTCTCCTTGGCTTCTTGCTGCTCGAGGACGCGGATGAACTCATCCCATTTGCCGCTCTCCGCGTAGAATCCCTCGAGGTCGTCCCACCGTGCGAGGGCGAGGTATTTCCTCTTGAGCGCGTCCTGCGCGCGGCGGTCGTTCGGGTCGAGGGTCAGAAGGGCGCGCCAGGCGTTGACGGCTCCTTCGTCGTTGTTCAGGCGCTCGCCGTAAATCGTCGCGAGCTTCGCCAGGACCTGGATCTTGGCGGCGGGGTCGAACGTCGTCTCCACCTGGCGTTCGAGGACGGCCGCCAGCTTCTCGAAGTCCTTGGCGCGCTCGTAGAGGCCGGCGAGCGCTGCGAGCGCCTCGACGCTCGATTCGTCGTGGACGAGGACCTCTTGCCAGAGGTCGATGCAGACCTCAGGTTTCTTCACGCGCTCGGTCGCGAGCTTCGCGATCTCGAGAAACTTCGCCGCGCGCCCGGGGCCCGGCGCGAGGCGCTCGGCTTCCCGGCGCTGCAGACCGAGGAGCTTCTCCCAGTCGCGCCGCTTTTCGTACATCTGCCGCAGGTAATCGACCGCCTGCGCGTTCTGCGGGTCGATGGCGAGGACGGACTCGTAGGCCTTGACGGCCTCGACCTGGTTGGCGAACTTCGAGACGTAGAGTTCAGCCGCCTGGGTATAGAGCGAGACCTTTTCGGCCGGATCCGGAACGAGACCGGCGAGCTGCAAGAGCGTCCGGACGTAGTCGTTGTAACGCTTGGCGGTTTCCTGCTTCTCGGCCTGCTGCTTGAGCTCTGCGATTTTCGCTTCGTCGACGGGAGGAGGCGGCGGCGGAGCGGCAGGAGGTGGGGGGGCGAGCGCCTCGATGGCCGGTGAGGGCGTGGCTTCGCTCGCGGCCCGGCTCTCCACGGCTTCGGGCGCGCGCGGAGTGACCACATCCGGCGGGGGCGCCGCCACAACCTCTTCGCGGACTTCCTTGGCGGAGGTCACCGCCGCCTCGGGCACCGACTGCCCGATCCCATCGTTCGGTCGCACGCTTCGCACGGGTTTGATGGCCTCCCCTATTTGAGCCTCGAACGCGCGCAGCTGCGGGTGTTCGGGCGCAACGGCGCTCAGTCGCTCGAACGACAAACGTGCGCGGATCAAGTTGCCGAGCTGACGCCACGCAATCGTTCCGGCCTGGGCAAGCAAAAAGGGGTTGTGGCTGTCCTCGGCGCGAATCGCCGCTTCCTCGGCGATCGTGAGGACGCGATCCCAGTCGCCCGCCTTCTTCCCGTAGGCTTCCCGCAAGAAAAGGAACGCCCCCTCGCTGTCGGCATCGATGCGAAGCGCCTCTTCGAGGAAGCGCGCTCCGATCTCGAGATTCTGGTGGCGCAGCACCCACCGCGTGCCGAACGCGATCGCCAGACTCGCACGGGCTCGGCGGTTCGACGAAAGCTGCAAGATCTGTCGCTGCGCTTGCTCGAGCGCTTCCGCGCGCCCGCCATCCACGAGAATGCCCTCGTAGAGCGCCGCAACCTGCCGATCGGCGGCGTAAGACGCGTAGGCGCGAGAGAGCATGTCCTCGGCTTCGTCGGGTGCAAACCGACGCGCCACGCGCGAGGCACGAAGGAGCTTGCGCGCCTTTGCCGCAGGATCGCCCTCGTCGTTGGCGCTCCTCAGCAGTTGCCCCAAATGCTCTTGCCACGTCGACGCGTCGGCCTGCACATCCTCCAAGCAGGCGCTGGCTTCCGGATTCTTGCCCTCGGCGAGCGCCAGGCTCCGAGCGTAGGCCGTGGCTGCCTTGGTCCATTCTCCCTGGTCGCAGAACACGTCACCGAGCTCGAGGAACAACGACGCGGCCTGGGGGCTTTCTCCGGCTGCCTTGAGCTCGAGCTCCAGCAGCTTCTGAACCATGTTCAGCTTGCCGAGGTCCCAGTAGACGCTCCGCGCCGCAGCCAAGCTCTCGGTGAGCGCAGGATTGAGCTTATAGGCGTCTTGAAAATGCTTGAGGGCCTTCACGCCCGCGAGAAACTTCGTCTCGAGCACGCGCCCCAGCTTCAGGTGAAACTGCGCCTTGGCGGGGCCGGCGGATGACGACGCGATCCCTTTCTCGAGCTCGTCGACGAGGCTCGGCCAATCGCGGACGTTCTCCAGGTACGAAAGACGCTCCTCTAGCTCCATCAATCGCCTCGGTTCGTTCACCGCTCAAGGAAAGAATACGCCCGTCTCGGGCTTCTTCGTCTCGCCCTCGCCGAGCGCACGTCGTCCCGGCACGTTGTCGGTGCAGGTGCACGGCGCAAAGGAAACGGTATCAGAGCCAACGTCCAAATAGGCGGCCATCCCGGGCCTCGACCCGGCAACACTATACCGCTGCCAGGAATCGAACCTGCGCGCATTTTTCAGAGCCGGCCGCTTCCGGCAGCCGCCCGCGCCCGTGCGCCTCGCGGCACCACCTCCGCGTACAGCCTCCTTCGGGAGACCGCCCGGGCCTCTGCCTGGCGAACCGCTCGCCTCGGGCCCGGGTGGGATTGAGCGGTCGAGAGAGCCAGCTTCTTTATTGTAGCGAGCCGCCCATGCGCCGCACAATTTCTTGCGACTGCGCGCACTGATCGCCGAACTTCGCGGCGAGCGCGCCCTTGCACGTGATCTTCCAGAACGACTGGAGCTGCTGGATGGCTTCGTTCTTCTTGGGCGGGTTCAGCTCCGCGTACGCCGAACCCAAGTTGAAGAAGGCCTCTTTGTGATCGTTGCACTTGTTGCTCTCGCACGACTTCTTGGCCGCCTCGTACTCGCTGACCGCGCGAGAGATATCGGGCTTGATCTCGTAGAGGTAACCGAGCAGAGCATGAAGGTTGAAGAGGTGCTTGTCGTCTTCCTTGGCGAAGGATAGGCCCTCTTTGAGCACCTGCTCGGCCTGATCGTAGTACATGAGCCGGCTGTATTCGTCGGCGAGGTTGACGTAGTACTGCGTCTCGTCGGGCTTCGTCTCGAGCGCCTTCGTCCAATTCTGGATGGCGCCCGCTTCGTCGTCCATATGCAGGAGTACCCACGCGAGCTCGCCATAGGCTTGGGCGTAGTTGGGATCGAGCTGGACCGTAGTCTGAAAAGGCGCCTTTGCGTCGGCCCACGGACCGGTTCCTTTTTCGGCGAGCTGCTCGAGCGCGTAGCCCTGCCGGAAATAGTACTCCGCGTGCGCCTTTTTCTTCTCGGTCCTTTCAGCGGCGCCCTGGGCGCTGACGCAAGCGGCCGCCATCTTCTGCCAGTCTTCCTTCTTCTCGTACGCGAGAGCCAGCTTCCACCAGATACGCGCATTGTCGGGGTCGAGCCGAGTCGCCTGATCGTACTTCGAGATCGCTTCATCGACATTGGACGACTTTGCTTGATCTCCCTCGTTGGCGAGGTTGACCGCCTCGATGTTGTT
>JBAULD010001024.1:0-2738 GCA_049578005.1 Polyangiaceae bacterium | reverse complement strand
CTTCAGGACCCCCTGTGCTCGCTGGAGCTTTCCCCTCTTGGCCAGGATTCGGGCAAGCCTCACGGACTCGGCTGGTGTCAGTCCAAAGCGCGTTCCGGCCTCCTCGTAGCGAGCGATACCCTCATCGCCGTGTTCGCTCCTGACGCAGAGATCGGCCAACAAGATCAACGTGTGGCGCTCAGCGGGATAGATCTGGAGGCGCTTTCGCAAGAATTCGATGGCGCCATCGGGATCGGCCATGTCTTCATAGGCCGCGACGACTTCGTCGATTTCGGCGGGGCCGGCTGCCGGTCGGAGCGCGCGGCGGGCGAGGAGCGATGCCACCAGCCGGTCGTCGCGGAGCTTGCGCGCGATGCGCACGGCATTGGACAGTGCGCTCTCCGCTTCAGTGTCCGCGGAGGCCGCGTACGGCATGACAAAGACGACCGCCGGCACGATGACCCGTAGGGTCAGTTGGCCCGCTCGGCGAACGATGGCGCGTCCGAACCGGAAGATCATCGTGCCAACCGCGTCCAGTCGCGAAGGGCTAGGAAGTCGTTCCCGGCTTGCTCTGCTAGGCGCGCCTCCAGCCTCCGAAGCTTGTCGTCGCGCGGGTGTCGCCGCACGAGGTCTTCTGCGAGTGCCAGCGCGGCGCGGACGTCCCGGGCCCAGAGCTCTCGATTCATCTGCGAGCGCAATTCCTCGTCCGATGCTTCCCCGATCGCCGCCAAAATCGCTCCGATCGCGCGCGCCGCGTCCGGCCGTTCCGCGGCGAGTGCGAGCTCTACTCCCCTCCTCAGAAGGCGTTTGCTTCCCCGCAATCGACGGGCGGAAGTCTCCACCAGTCTCGACGCCTCTCCCACGTCGCCCGCCGCCTCGAGAGCCGCCGCCGCAGCGAGCGTATCGTCTTCGCTGCTTGCGACGTCCACTGCGTGCGCAGCTGCCTTCCCGTAGCATTCGGCAGCCGAGCGCGGGTCGCTCGACGCCAGATACCACCGCGCCGCCTCCCGCAGCCATTCGAGGAGCCGGGGGTCTCCCTCCTGCGCCAAATGCCGATAGTAGGATGCTGCGAGCGAAGGCCAACCCCACTCAAGCGCGACGCGCGCGAGATGCTCGCCGAGCGCCGGCGGCAACCGCTCGGCGGCGCGGTCGGTCAGCCCCTGGTGAACGGCCGACACGAGTTCGTCTCGGCGAGCGTCGCCCCTTTTCAGCGAGCGCAGGTAGTCGACTTCGACGTCGAATTGAAGCTCCCTCGCAGCAGGGTCCCCTCGGAGGCTCCTCAACCACTCGAGCGCATCGTCGTACCGACCCACGGACGCCAGGCTGCGTGCGAATTGCAGAACCGGACCACGTGCATCCTGGGGACTCGACCGGACGAGGGCTTCGAGATAGGCGATTGAGAAAGCGTCCGGTGCGCCGCCGAATCGAGCAAGCGCCGAGAACTCCGCTTGCCGCGGGAAGACCATCGCCATCACCGCGACTGCCGTCGCCGCGAAGAGAGCGATCGAAGGCATCCCGGCGAAGCGAACACGCTTATCGGCAGTCAAAGCGTGCCTCGCCGGAATCTCGTGCGGCCAGACGAAACGTGAGCCCGCCCTCCCCGGGTGTTCCCACGGCCGCCCCCGCCGTCGATCGCAAGGTGCAGTCGGACGACCCCAGCCCAGCAAGTGTGATTTCCAGCGGGACGTGCCCCGCGACTCGAAGCGCGCGCGTCGACGGGCTAAATTGCAGGATGGAGCCGTTCGCTCGCACGACATAGGGACCTTGCGGCGCCGCGCTGGAAACGCGAAGCGTCGCCACGCCGCCGGGCAACAGGTGCACGTAAGCGCCCTCGGGGCCGGGAGCCGCGCCTACGACGCGGCTCGAATTGGACAGGTCCGGCCACCCCAGAGATTCAGGCAGACGCATCGTTCGTAGCGCGCCGAGGTTTCCGACCAGCCATGCGCCGTCGGAGAGCCGCCGAGCGAGCGTCACGCGCTGAAAGGAGAGGACCCGCGCGGCGTACTCGCTGAGCTCGAGCGGCGTCGTCCTCTGACCGAGGGCATACGCGTATACTTGCTTCAGCGCCTGGAGGCTTGCGCTCTTCGTCGCGGCGAAAAAGTGGAAGTAGATCGAGAGCGGACTGATACGGCGCGGGGCCTCGTTCAAGGCGAAGGTGTGGATGACGTTGCGAAACCCGTAGTAGGGCCCATGCCAATCGTTCGTGTACACGTTCTCGTTCTGAATTGGAGCGAATACCTGATAGGTTGATCCGGCCGGAATCCCGAGCGGCGACGCATTCGTGAGAGTGGGCAAGTCGAACGTGCGGGTGGACCCACCTCCGTTGACGTTGAAAAGCCCGAGCGCGCTGACTCGCTCGACTGCGGCCGCGCTGGGCGAACAGTCACCTGACCAGAGAAAAACTCGGACCGGCTTACCTTTCGGCGCGAGCCGCTCGTTGATGTAGGCGATCGAGCCGTCGATCTCGCGGCGCAGGTCGAAGCGATATCCGCGTATCGGGAGATGCGGAGGCACCGGGTCGGCCTCGTGCATTCCGCCCTCTGCTTTAGCCCACTCGAACGCGTGGCTGTAGGAATGACTCGCGACCTCGACATTCGGGAGCGCGAAGATATCGCGCGCGATCGCCTCGAGCGCCCTTGCGTGCGCGGGGTCGACTCCGTGCTCGCCGACCTCCCCTTCGATGACCGACACGGTGTGAGGCAAGTCGTAGCGCCGGAGGATTTCGTCAAGGATGACCCGACCCGCGTATGCGTGACCGC
>JBAULD010001023.1:0-1729 GCA_049578005.1 Polyangiaceae bacterium | reverse complement strand
TGGGCTGAAAATACCCTTCCACGGTCTTGACGCCGATTTCGACGTGCATCGTGGACGTCGGGCGCCGAATCATGAGGAAGTACTCGCGGTCGTTGCGATCGATCCGGATGTCGAAGTAATCGTTCGCGTTGGTCCCGTCGAAGTCGCGCCCCGTCGTGTCGTACACGCGCAGGTTGCACCACCCACTCGCTCCGGCCGGTCCGAGACGGCCGCGAGCGGCCGCGACCGCTTCGTCCGTGAACTCCCAGTAAAGGTAAGCCGACTCCGGATCCCGGACCACCGCCGTCACGCGGTTTTCCCCGTAACCCCATGGCAGCTCGCCCGCGTCGACAACCGGGGCACTTGCGCCCAGATCGAACTTCGACTCTTCGACGCGCGTCTCATCTGTCATGGCTTGTCCTTCATCCCACGGTCAGCTCGCGCGCGGAAGCGAGATCGTCCGCCGGCTGATTGTCCGGGGCCACGAATGCTCCGTCGCGGAAGACCAGCCAGGGACCGGCGTGAGACGGGACCCGTCGCCCCGGAGTGACGATGCCGACCAGGTTGAGAGGGTCGCAGGCCTGCAGGCGTACCACTTCGCCCGTTCGTTCGCGCCGACGAACGTTCCTCAAGGCGTCCACGGCTTCGGGGAGGCCGTACTGCTCGCCGACGAAGCCGGCCACGAACCGGCCGCCGCGGACGGTCCCCCGCGCCTCGGCGCGCCGCAGCGCGCGGATCACGTCTCGCCAGGGCACCGTGAAGCTTTCTCGCGCGACGAGCTCGCGCAGGGCCACGCCGTAACGCGACAGAAGCTGTGCCGCCACACGGTCGGCCAGCTCATCGGACGCGCTCGGATTGGGCGCTCGTTCGACCAGAGACCATCGGCCTTGCTGGCCGCGGCCGCGCAGCCGCGCCGAACGGCTCGAGGCCATCAGCTCGCGAAGGGGCCGCCAGCCGTCGTTCGTGACGAGTCCGCGTCCGACAAGGTCCCAGAGCGCGTCGCGCAACTCGTGCGCCGACAGGCCGGCGACCGCCCCGACGTCGTCGAGGAAGAGCGCGCCGCGGCGGCGCAGCGCTTCCAGCGCGGCCGCGGTCCCGCTCGCGGTGGGGGGCTCTGGATCGAGCGGGCCGCGAACTCCTTCCAGCAGCCAGCCCAGGTCTCGCCGAAACGCGAGGGTGATGGGCGTGACCCGCGAGGTCGACCCACCTCCGACGGAGTTGGATTTCCGAGGTGACAGCCTTGCCCACGACACTTCGCCCGCGAGGCAAAGCTCGTCGAGCCATTCCGCCCGGTATCCTGCGACGCGGGCGGGCAGCACGTGACGCTCCCAGGCGGCCCCCGCAATTTCGAACCCCTGGAGCATTCCGATGACATCGGCCAAGCCCGCCCGCCCGCCGACCCGCGACCGGGTCGTCAGGTGATGCCGCTCGAAGAGGTAACGCAGGAAGTCCTGGGCGCTGACGGGCGCGATTTCGCTTCGGAGCCGATCGAGCGTCAGCCGGTGGATCCGCGCGAGCAGCCGCCGGTCGCAGATTTCGTCCTCCGAGGCGCCCGGCGTGAATCGGCCGCGAAGCACCAGCCCTTCGCTTTCGAGCCGCGCCGCGGCGGTCGCGACATCCGATGGCTCGAGCCCGAGGCGCTGGGCGAGCGACAGGGGCGTGAACGGCCCGATGATTTCCGCGTGTCCGCGCACGACCGCGTGCGCGGCGCGGTCCCTCGAAGGGGGCGGCCCCTGCAGGTGGCCTGGAA
>JBAULD010001022.1:0-2790 GCA_049578005.1 Polyangiaceae bacterium | reverse complement strand
CCGCAAGGTCGGTCGCGGGGGGCAGCGGCGCGGGTACGTTGCGCGGCTCGAGGACACCGGCTTGCGCCTTTTCGTGAATCGCCGACAAGAGCTCATCGCGATATGTGTCCTTGTATTTGCGCGGTTCCCAGCGACTCACCATATGCTCGATGAGCTGTTCCGCGAGTTGGATCTCTGTTGGCGTCGCATTCGCGGAAGCCGCTGCCCTACGCGGTGCCGGGCGCAGCTCGTGCTCGAAGCGAAGAAGCTCGAGATCGAGTCCGTCTGCGCGGGGAACGACCGCGCACAAGTGCTGCCGAGTACGAATGACGACCAGGCCGATACCAACCAGCTTTTTGCGGACCATAGCGTCTCGAAGTACGCCGTAGGCCTTCGGATCCTTGCCTTCCGGCATCAAGTGGTATGGGCGCTCGAAGTATGCGGGTGGTATTTCGGACGTCTCGACGAAATCCTCGATGTCGATGGTCTGTGACGCAGCCACATTCGCGTTCTTGAGGTCTTCGTCGGATACGACAACGTACTTGCCCTTTGAAATCTCGTAGCCTTTGACGATGTCACTCCATGCCACCTTTTTGCCGGTGACCTTGTTAATTCGGTCGTAGCCAATGGGCCCATTGTCTCTTCGGTCGAGCTGGTGGAGCGCAAGCTCATGCGCCTCTTCCGCGATCACGATGCTCACCGGGATTTGCACGAGCCCGAAGGAGATCGCGCCTTTCCACAGCGCCCGTTCCCCGGCCGCCAAAGGGTTCGATGCGCCAGAACCGCGCCCCGCCGCTGAGCTCGTCGAGGGACGGCGGGATGACGCGGCCTTGGAACTGCGCGGGTGCGATTTTCTCGTGCGTGAAGGGCTCTCTTTCATAGCCAGCCCATTGATGCAGCTCAGATACCGCGACCGATGCGACCTCAACCTGGGGGCCCCGACAGTAGAGGACGTCGTGCACGCTCGGCAACCGCGGGCTCATCGGCTGAAGCGCTGGCGCAGTGAGCTCGTTTGCCGGGCGATTCGCGCGGCCGCTCTCGCCCGCGCTGCAGACGCTCGTGCACGTTTCGAGCTCGTGAACCGAGGAACATCCCACCCACGGTCCAATAAGTGCTCGTCGCAGGAAAGCGACGCGATCACGCAGAAAAAAGTGTCCGGCGCTGCCCCCGTCGGGCGTCGATCGGGTGGAGACCGCAGGCATTAAGAAAAGATGCGTGAGTTGTCGATCGAAGCGCCCGTCATCCGACTACTAGTTGGAGGCACGATTCGCCTCCGTCGACCCAAACCGGAGACTCCGGCGGCTCCGTCGAGGTGCGCGCCGTCATGAAGCTCTAGGCGTCGCTGGCGACGTCACTACCGCGAGGAGAAGTCATGTGCCCGTTCTGCATAGCAAGCGCCGTCGCGGCGATCGCCGCAACGGCGGGGACCTCAGCCGCGGCCGGCGGGGCGACGGCCCTGATCGTTCGGAGGCTTCGCGTCCCGATGGTCGGGGCCGACACACCTGTTCGAGGACCTGTTCGAGGAGCTAACCATGGAACGACCCAGAATTGTCACGAAACCTGAGTGGATCATCGCTCGCAAAGAACTGCTCGCGAAGGAGAAGGCAGCGACGCGTCAGAGGGATGCTCTCGCCGCGGAGATCCGCGCACTTCCCATGGTCAAGGTCGAGAAGGGCTACGAGTTCGAGGGGCCGGAGGGCCGGGCGAGGCTCGTCGATCTCTTCGGCCCCCACGACCAGCTCGTCGTCTACCACTTCATGTTCGACCCCAGTTGGGAAGAGGGGTGCAAGAGCTGCTCGCACTTCATGGACAATATTGCGGGGACCGTCGCTCATCTCGGAGCGCGGGACACCGCGTTCGCCGTCGTCTCTCGAGCGCCTCTCGCCAAGCTCGAGGCCTTCAAGATGCGAATGGGGTGGACGTTCCCCTGGTACTCTTCGGCGGGCACGACCTTCAACTACGACTTCCACGTCACGCTCGATGAGGAAAGGGGCGCGTTCGAGTACAACTTCTCCGACGCCGAACAGCTCCTCGCAGCGCGCAAGATTTGGTACCGCAAGGGCGAGATGCCAGGGCTCAGCAGCTTCCTGCGCAACGGAGCGGAGGTGTTTCACACGTACTCCGCGTATCAACGCGGCCTCGACATCTTCCTGAACACGTACAACGTCCTGGACGTCACGCCGCTCGGGCGACAGGAGGGCGACGGGCCGCCGCAAGGGTGGATTCGCCACCACGACAGGTACGGCGAATAGGCGGCCCCATGTCGACGACATCCAGTCCCGCCGACTTTCCGTTCGCGTCCTGCTTCCTCAGCGCGCTCGACCTCTATCGGATCGTGTTCGTGGTCCGCGATTGGGGGACTGGATTGGTCGGCTCCCGCGGTCCTGAGGAGGCGCAGATGGCGAAGCAGAGGAGGCAGAGATGCAATACATCGTCCTGATCTACGGAGACGAAGAGAAGTGGTCGAAGGTGCCGTCCGAGCAGATGGCGAAGCTCATGGAGGAGTACCGCGAGTTCACGCAGGGGATCGTCAAGAGCGGGCACTTCCGAGCTGGCGCGCGGCTTCAGCCGACCTCGAGCGCCACGACTCTGCGCGAGAAGAGCGGGAAGCGCTTGATGACCGATGGTCCGTTCGCCGAGGCGAAGGAGTATCTAGGCGGCTACTACCTGCTCGACTGCGAACATCTCGACGAAGCAATCGCGATCGCCGGGCGGATTCCCGGTCTGCGTTTCGGTGACGCCCTCGAGATCCGGCCCATCATGCCGCAGGCAGAGGCGCCGAGAACGGCATCGGCGTGAACGTTGGGGACG
>JBAULD010001021.1:0-22667 GCA_049578005.1 Polyangiaceae bacterium | reverse complement strand
GTACAACGAAGATCCCGACGTCGTTCAAGGCATCGTCCTCATGCGATACGGCGCCGAGACACCGCACACGCTTGAAGGGATATACAAGCGAGTCGCGTACATCCGAGACAACCACATCCTCCCGCCCGGGATGGACATCGAACCCTACTATGACCGCGGCCATCTCGTTCAACTGACGACGCACACGGTTCTCGAGAATCTCGTCGTGGGGATGGTGCTCGTGACCCTCGTCCTTCTCCTATTTTTGGGCCATGCCCGGGCAGCGCTCATCACGGCGCTCAACATTCCCCTGGCGCTCCTCGTTGCCTTTTGCGGTCTCGTCAGCACGCACACCTCGGCAAACCTGATCTCGCTCGGCGCAGTCGACTTCGGCATCGTCGTCGATTCGACTGTCATCATGATGGAAAACATCTTCCGTCACGTCGGTCCGCACGGGAAAGGCACGATGCTCGAACGCATCGAGCAGAGCTCGCGCGAGGTCGCTACTCCGATGACCTTCTCGACGTTGATCATCGGCGTCGCCTTCCTCCCGCTCTTTACGATGACCGGCGTGTCCGGCGTCATCTTCGCTCCGATGGCGCGAACGTACGCGTTCGCGATTGGCGGCGCCATCTTGCTCGCCCTGACGCTCACTCCCGTGCTCGCTTCGAAGCTCATCCCGGCTCAGGCCGAGGAAAAGGAGAGCATCATCATGCGGGCGCTGCACAAGGCCTACGCGCCGTTCTTCGACGCCGCAATGAGGTTCCCGAAGGTCGCAATCGCGTTCTGCATGCTCCCCATCGGCCTTTGCATCGTTCTCTTCCCTCTCCTGGGACGCGAGTTCATGCCCAAGCTCGAGGAGGGCAACTTCTGGATTCGGGCGACACTACCGATGTCGATCTCACTCGATCAGAGCGCCAAGTACGTCGGCCGCATGCGCTCGATTCTCCGCGGGTGCCCTAAAGACCCCTCGATACCCTGCGACGACGCGCACCGGAAGTATCCGGAAGTCGAAACGGTGGTCTCGCAGCTCGGCCGGCCCGACGACGGCACCGACGTGTCCGGCTTCTACAATATCGAATTCTTCGCGCCGCTCAAGCCCTTCGACGAATGGCCGAGCGGGGTGACCAAAGAAAAGCTCACCGATGTGATCAATCGCGAGATGAGCGAGGCTTTCCCCGGCATCGTCTTCAATTTTTCGCAGTACATCAGCGACAACGTGGAAGAGGCGCTCAGCGGAGTCAAAGGAGAAAATTCGGTCAAGGTCTTCGGCGCCGACCTCGAGAGCAACGAGCGGATCGCCGAGGCGATCGTGGACGTGATGGGTCACGTTCGCGGCATCGCCGACCTCGGGCATTTCAAGTCGCTGGGGCAGCCGAGCATCAAGATCACGCCGAAGCGGGAAACCTGCGCCCGATACGGCCTCAACACCGGCGACGTCGACGCCGTGATTCAGGCGGCTGTCGGGGGGCAGGCCGTGACGCAGGTGTACGAGGGGGAGAAGTTCTTCGACCTCACCGTGCGGTGGAAGCCGGAGTACCGCTCGAGCCTCGAGGCCATCCGCGAAATCACCGTTTCGACGCCGGACGGAATGCAAATTCCGCTCGGTCAGATTGCCGACATTCAGGTCGCGGAGGGACCTGCAATCGTGTACCGGGAGGACCTCGTCCGCTACTCGCCCGTCAAGTTCAGCGTGCGAGGCAGGGATTTGGCGAGCACGATTGCCGACGCTCAGGCAAGCATCGATCAGGCGATCCCGAGGTGCGACCGAGTCGGCGCGGGGTCTAAATTGTGCCGGCCCTACGATACGCGCCTCGAATGGGGCGGAGAGATCAACGAGCTCCACGAGGCGGAAGGTCGCCTGATGCTGATCATTCCGATTACCGTCCTCCTCATCACGTTCCTCACGTACAGCGCCGTCAAAACGTGGACGGACACTCTCCTCGTCATCATTAGCATTCCCATTGCCTGCACCGGGGGAGTTCTGGCGCTGCTCGTCACGGGCATCAATTTCTCGGTCTCGGCCGCGATGGGGTTCATCTCGATCTTTGGAATCGCAATCCAGGACGCGATCCTCGTCGTGACTTATTTTCAGCGGTTGCGGGCCACCGAGGGTCACGCAATCGAGCTGGCAGCGCGAGAGGCGGCGGAGAAGCGATTCCGCCCGGTCCTCATGACGACGCTCGTCGCCACCCTCGGGCTGCTGCCGGCGGCACTTTCGAATGGAATCGGCGCTCAGACGCAAAAGCCACTTGCCGTGGTCGTGATTGGGGGGTCGCTCATTCTCGCCATCTTGACGCGGGTCGTTCAGCCGCCCCTCCTTGTCGTCGCCCACACGTGGCTCGAGTCGCGGAGAAACAGGCGGGGACCGCCGGCCGGCGTAGATGAGACCGCGCTCGCCTGACGGGGCTTTCCTGCCGCTCGGCGGGGAGGGCGGTTAGCCGCTCAGACGCGGGTCGCCACGATGAGCCACTCGGCGTCGCTGATTGGCTCGACGTGCAAGCGCCAGTCGACGCCGAACGACTGGCGCCATTGATCCTCGGTGAGAACACGGGCCTCGACCGAGGCTCCCGCCACGTGATCCTCGTAGACGCAAGTCTGTGGGCCCGTTCGGCGCACGCTGCGCTCGTCGGACACGGGCAGCGCGTCGAGTTGGTCCAGCCATGCCGGCGAGGGCGTTTCCGCGATCCATGCCCCGCCCGGACGAACCACGCGCGACAGTTCGCGTGCCAGGCCTTCCATGGAGTTGTCGTGGGGCGGGTGTGCCAGGCTCCCGTGCAGCGTCAGCACCGCGTCGAACGACGCCGCAGCGAACGGCAGCGGCTCCCAAAAGTCCGCATGAACGAGCGCTACTGGACGCGCCCTTCGCGCACAGCGCGCGAGCATCTCCCGTGAGACGTCGACGCCGGTTGGCGTGTAGCCGGCGTCGAGCAAAGCGGTGAGTTCTCTTCCGGTGCCGACCCCGAGATCGAGTACGGGGCCCGGCGGTCGCGGAAGTTCACATACGACACGGCTCATGCGCCGCCGCGACTCGCCGGCGGAGAGGGCGTAGGTCCGCTCGTAGCGTCCAGCGATAGCATCGAAGAAACGCGCCGCCTCGCCGCCGGTCATCGACGCACGAGATGGCAATACGCGAGGTAAGTGGCCTCGTGCGTGCCCGCGAGGGCGATCGCCCTGGCCAAGAGCCGCTCGCAGTCCGCGTCGCTCCATGGTTTCTTCGGCGCGTCCTTCGCGGCGCGGCGATGGGCTGCTCCGAGCAACGCACCGAGATGACTTGCGAGCGGCTCCAAGCCGTCGCAGCTCAACTTGGCCAGATTGATCCTGTCCTCTTGAGGTGCCAGACGCCGGACGAACATCGACGAGCCGCGCAATCGAGTCCTGCCGATCATGAACGGAGGTTGCGCGGTACACGCGCGGATGGCGGTGACTACGCGCTCGGCCGGCTCGAGGCGCGGTGGCCGAAGGGTCATCGCCGGCGACGGGATTCCCTCCTCTTTCATATCGAAGATCCACTCGCCTTCGTCACCCCCCTTGCCGCGGACAAGAACTGCGATTCGCAAGCAACCGAGGCTACCCGTGCCAGCCACGCGAAATGCGGCGTCGATCACTTCGAGGGCGTGCTCGGGCGGACGCTCCCGCGCCGCGAGCCGGCCCACGTATTTCGCAAACGCGACATCGGCTTTCTTCCGCAATTTGGGCGAAAGCTCGAGGTAGCGTTCGCCCCGAACGAATCGCCGCTTTCCGCGCACTACCCTCGTGCGAGCATCGAGAAGCTGCTTGCGCGTGCGTGCTCGAACCTGATCCACGAGGGCCTTTACCGGCTCGGGAGAAGCCGAGGTTCTCCTGCGATAGAAAGCGGACCCGACGTACGCACGGACGAGAGAATCACAAATGCTCAGGACGCGGGGACCATCCGCACCGATTTCTCGACCACCGAGCAGCAGGCTCACGGCGAGCCGGAGCACGTCCAGCCGCCACGGACCGACGACCGCGTCGTCGAAATCGTTGGGCCCGAAGACGATGCGCTCCGCGTCACGGGTCTTCTTCGACTCTGCTGGCGAAAGAATCCCCGCGCGATAAGCGCCGAAGTTTTCCAGGTGGGCGTCCCCCACGAGCCACCCTTCACCGGGTGGACCCGCCCGAAGCACGGGGTGCCGTTCGACGAGCTCGTAAAAGAGCGACGCGGATCCGCGCAAGAACGACAGCGGCGAAGCGACCATCCGTTGGATCTTGTGCGGCAGCATCGACGGCATGCTGGCGGTGCGCACGCGATCGAGCTCGAGTTGGCGGTGGGCGAGACGGACTGGGTCGACGGCGAGCATCGGAATCAGGATAGCCCGGCTGTCGACGATCGGGCTCTCGGACGACCCTCGCGATGTCCCGCCGCGGCTGCTCGCCTGCCTACGCGATTTCATAGACGAGAAGACGGCACTCTATCGGGCCATTGTAGAGAACCCAGCTCCGGTCCGCGTCGCGGCGCATCGCGCGCGGGAGCGCCGGCGTGCCGCAGAGGATCGCGACCGTGTGTCCTCGCATTCGGCGCGAGGCTTGAGCCAGGTCGTCGTAGAGGCCGGGGTCTGCCTCCAGTCGCTCGCCGTAAGGCGGATTGGTGACCACGAAACCGGCCGTGGCCATGGGGGTTAGATCGCGCACGTTGCGGCGTTCGACGGACACATCGACACCGGCCGCTTTCGCGTTCTCGCGCGTCAGCTCGACCGATCGCGGGTCGGCGTCGAACGCGAAAATCGGCGGACCTTTGCCGAGCGTCGCCTCCCGCGCCTCCCGCCGCAAATTCGCAAGCGTCTCACGCATCCGGTCGTCGTGGCTCGCCCAGCGCTCGAGTCCGAACCGTGGGCGGGCTAGGCCCGGCGCCGCTCGCCTAGCCCATGCCGCCGCCTCGATCGCGACTGTCCCCGCGCCGCACATCGGATCGACGAGAGGCCGGTCCCGGTCCCAGCCCGAGAGTCGGACGACCGCCGCCGCGAGTGTCTCGCGAAGTGGGGCCTCGCCCGCCCGCGCGCGCCAACCGCGTTCGTGCAGCGAGCTGCCTCCGACGTCGAGGTAGACCGTCGCGCGATCGCGAGCGACGCGCACGGCAACGAGCACGTCGGGGTCGTCCCGGTCGACCGACGGCCGCTCGCCATGACGGTCGCGCAACGCGTCCACGATTGCGTCTTTGGTCTTTTGGGCGACGAATTGCGAGTGCGTGAGTTGGCTTGCGCGGCATGTGGCTCGAACCGCGAGCGTCGTGCGAGGGGTCATCCACGGGCTCCAATCGACCGTACGGACCCCCTCGTAAAGGGCACTGGCATCGGCGGCGTCAAAGGACGCGACCTCGAGCAGCACTCGTACCGCGACCCGTGACCACAGGCAGGCTCGCGCCGCGTCGCCGAGTTCGCCTTCGAAGTGCACGCCTCCTCGGTCGGCCCGCACCCGAGCGAAGCGTAGTTCGCGAAGCTCGTCGCGAAGCGCGGGCTCGGTTCCTTTTGCGGCGGTTGCAAAAAAGCGCATGGGGGCCGAACTCATCGAAGCGAAGCGTGAAAGTCGCGCATCCGACCGACGATTCTCCGGAGTGAAAAAGCGAAAGTCATGTGCCCGCCCGGGATCCACTCGATCGGCGGCCGGCCCCAGACCTGCCATTGGCGCTCGACGACGACCGAGTACTCCCCCACGTGGCGACCTAGGTACGCCGGGGAGAGCGGCACGTGCGCGCTCGACCATTCCAGGTTCTCGAGGATGCGTTTGCGCGAGTGCAGCGACCGCACTCGCTGCCTCGACAAATCGGTCGGCGCCCCTGGGCGCGGAAAGATCACTGCTGTGGAGGCGTCCAGGTATGGCGAGAGGTCGCCGGACGTGTTCACCCCGTCGGCGCGGATGTGCAGTATGCGAGATAGCGCTCCCGCGACGCGGTCGATCGAGCTTGCGACGCTAGCCATGCGCCTCCAGGTGACGCGCGGCTTTCCGTCCCCGCGCTTCCCAGGCGATGAGGAGCAAGGCCGCGACGCCGGCGAGCGAGGCACCCGAGCAGAGCGCGACTCGGGATCCGTAAGAGCGCCAGAGCGCGCCCGCGAGCAACCCCGCAGGAAGAGCGGTGATTCCGACGACGAAATTGTAAGCGCCGTAGGCGCGGCCCCGCTGGTCCGCCCGCACCAAGTCTTTGATCAAAGCCTTTTCGACCGGCTCGGTGAGCCCGTAGAAGACGCCGTACACGACGAAAAGTGCCCACACGTGCCACGCGGCGCTCGCGAAGCCCAGGCCGGCGTAGACGAGCCCGTAGACCAGCCATCCGGCCGAGATCAACCGCGCGCGCGAAAGGCGATCAGCCAGGCCCCCGCCGAGATAGGCCCAAAGCACTTTGGACAGATTCAACACCGACCAAAGGACGGGGATCTGCGCTGTAGAGAGGCCGAGCGACCGAGCACGGAGGAGCAAGAAGGCATCCGATGAGTTTCCGAGCGAGAAGACCCCCAAGATCCCTAGATAGAGAAGCAAGCGTCTAACCGCGAGCGGCGAGGCAACGCGAACCGCACCGGCATCGGCGGGGCCCTGCGACACTGAAGAACGCGGGGGCTCCGGCACGAAAAAAATTAGGGCGGTAGCGATGGCGCCGGGAAGAACCGCCACCCAGAACACGCTTCGAATCGAGAAATGTGCGGCGAGGAGCCCCATCGCGAAAAGTGGCCCAATGACAGCCCCCACATTGTCCATGGCTTGGTGAAACCCGAATGCGCGACCCGCACGGTCGCCGGCGGCGTCCGCGATGAGGGCGTCACGGGGCGAGCTCCGTACTCCCTTCCCGACGCGGTCGGCGACCCGGACCGCGAGCACGTGCCAGGGCCGCATGGCCACCGCGACGAACGGTCGAACGGCGCTGGCGAGACCGTAGCCGAACAGGACCAGCGGCTTGCGCCGCGGCGTCGCGTCCGCAATCACGCCGGACGCAAGCTTGAGGAGGCTCGACACGGTGTCGGCCGCACCTTCGACCATCCCCAAGTACGCGGGGCCCGCCCCGAGCGTCTCCGTCAGAAACACGGGTAGCAAGGGGAAGATCATCTCTGTCCCGACGTCGGTGAAGAGGCTCGTGAAACCGAGCAGGACGACGGCGGCCGGGAGACGCGAAGCGCGCCGCACGCCGGGCGCGCCTTCGATTACGTCCATCCGTCCCGCCGCGTCCTGCGTTGTGCCCATTGTTGCCAAGGGGCATAGTTGGTCATCCGCGGTCGGCCGGACATGAACAGATTCCAGAGCAGGGCCCCGCCGACGAAGCCGCCGACGTGCGCCATGAACGCGACGCCCCCCTGGGCCTTGTTGACGAGCGCATCCCACAGATTGACGACGAAGAATTCGCCGATGACGAGCCAAGCCGGAAAGTACAGGAAGAGACCCCAGAATATCCAAAGGAGGGGAATCGGGTTGATCACCGTAATCGGCGACTTCGGGTAGAGAAAGACATAGGCGGCAAGCACGGAGGCGATGGCCCCCGATGCGCCGACCATAGGAAGAGTCGACGTCGGATCCGCGAGAATCTGAGCCGCTGCCGCGCATACGCCGCCGACGAAGTAGAATACGAGATACCTCGCGTGGCCCATCGCGTCTTCGACGTTGTCGCCGAAGATCCACAGGTAGAGCATGTTCCCGGCGATGTGCCCCAACGAGCCGTGCATGAACATGCTCGTGAAAATCGTGGGCACGGCTTCGACGGGGTCATCCCAGAGTCGCGCGGGGATCAGATACCACTGGCGCGCGAATTCCGCTTCCGGCACGCCCTGTGCGAACGCGTTGAGCTGAAAGAGAAAGACGGCCACGTTGGCGGCGATCAGCGCGTAGTTGATGAACGGGAACGTGCGGGGCGGCAGGTGATCACGGAGCGGCAGCACGCGCCCGACTCTGCCACGGATCCGTCCTTCGCGCCTCGGTGTACGCCGCGCTTGCCCGGAGCCCATCCCGAGCCCCCAAGCAGTACGCGAGCGCTCTTTTCGCGCGCGCCTATACTAAGCGGCAATGCGCATGCTCGAAAAGGTCGGCGCCCTTTGTGGCGCGTTCGTCGGGGCCATCCTGCTCGTCTTTGGCATGAATCTCCATGGCGGCGGGCTCTGGCAGGGGCTCGCTCCCGCCATCGCCGCTGGAAGCCCAACGGTGGACCACCCGCCTGCGCCCTACGACCTGACGCAGCTTCGCGTCATCAACGAAGTGCTGAAGACCATCCGCGACCGTTACGTCGACCCTCGTCGCGTGAAGTCCAAGGACATGCTCCTGAGCGCGCTCGATTACGTCCAGAAAGACGTCGCCCAGGTCATCGTCGTGCGGGAAGAGAACAACCCCTCGAAAGTGCGCGTTCGCGTGGACACGCAGGAAAAGGAATTCCGCGTCGACGACGTCGTCGGCCCCTGGGACGTGAGCTCCCATCTGCGCGAAGTCTTTGCCTTCTTGCAAGACGGCCTGCGCGGAACGGACGTCGACCTGCGAGACGTGGAGTACGCGGCGTGCAACGGCATGCTGCACACACTCGACCCGCACTCCGTCTTGCTCTCGCCGGATGCATACAAGGAGATGAACCTCACCACGCAGGGTCAGTTCGGCGGCCTCGGGATCGTGATCTCCATCCGCGATCAACAGCTCACCGTGATGAACCCGATGCCGAACACTCCGGCCGGGCGCGCAGGCGTAAAGAAGTACGACCGCATCACGAAGATCAACAACGAATCGACGTTGAACATGGGCCTGAACGAGGCGGTGAACCACCTCCGGGGGCCTCCTGGAACCAAGGTGAACGTCTGGATCCATCGCGACGGTGCCGAAGGCTGGGCCTCCTCGAAGCCATTCGAGTTGACCCGGGAAGTCATCCACGTGGCGTCGGTCGAGCACAAGTTGATGGACGGCGGGATCGGCTACGTACGGATCAAGCAGTTCCAGGCGAACACCACGGCGGACTTGGAAGCCGCGCTCGCGGAAATGAAGAAGAACGGGGATCTCAAGGGAGTCGTTCTGGATCTCCGTGGCAACCCTGGAGGCCTCCTCGATCAGGCGGCGAAGGTGGTCGACACGTTCGTCAGTGAAGGGCCGATCGTGGCCACTGTGGGCAACCCGAGCGAGGGACGCGAAGAGAAGTCCGCTCGCGGGGACGGCACCGAGCCGAACTATCCTTTGGCCGTTCTCGTCAACGGGTCGAGCGCGAGCGCAAGTGAGATTGTCACGGGCGCGCTCAAGAACCACGACCGCGCAGTCGTCGTCGGAGAGACGACGTTCGGCAAAGGCAGCGTCCAGCTCGTCTTCACGGACCTTCCGGACAAGGCGGCGCTCAAGCTCACGATCGCGCAATATCTGACCGAGCCGGGGGACGTGTCGATCCAAGGTGTAGGCGTGACACCCGACATCGAGCTCGACCCGATGACGGCGGACCCCATGGAGATGGACCTCACGGCCGACACGGGGGCCATCAAAGAGCGGGACCTGTCGCGGGCGCTCTCGAATGTGAGGGCGAAAGACGGCGGTCGCCCACTCGAAGTCGTCAAGTACGACTTACCCATCAAAGAGCGCCTCGAGATGCGCGAGCGCGGCGGCGACCTCGACGACAACTTCGAGCTCGACTTTCCCATCCAGTTCGCCCGCGGCTTGGTGGCACACGTGCAGCCCGGCAAGCGAACGGACCAGGTACGGCAAGCCAAACCGTTCATCGCCGACGCCCGCAAGGCGGAGCTGGACAAGGTGGCCGAAGAGCTGAAGGCCGAAGGCATCGACTGGAGCGATGCTCCGCCCGACGTGTTGGCCGCGCCGACCCCGGCGCCCCCCGCTGGCATCGAGGTTCGCGTCGAGACCGATCGGCCAAACAACGAAGTGACGGCGGGCGAGCCGATGAGCCTGAAGCTGACGGTCACCAACAAGGGCACCACGACTCTCTACCGCCTCTTTGCCGTGACCAAGAGCGAAGACCCCATGTTCGACAACAAGGAGCTCATTATCGGCAAGCTCGAGCCGGGGAAGTCGCGTACGACGACGGCGCCGGCTGGTTGGTGCGACTTCAAGGGACACAAGGTGGGCTCCACTACCCAGCTTCCAAAAGACACGCCACGCGTGTGCGTCATCCCGAAGGAGGCCCTCATGCGGGCCGACGGCGTGAAATTTCACTTCGAGGAAGCGCGCGGACACGCTCCGGCGGACACGGAGCTTCGTGCAACCGTCAAGTCGCTGGATCGCCCGGTCTTCGCGTACTCGTACGAAATCGTCGACAACCGAAAGGGTAACGGCGACGGACGGGCAC
The DNA here is from genome assembly GCA_049578005.1 of Polyangiaceae bacterium. Taxonomy (GTDB): domain Bacteria; phylum Myxococcota_A; class Polyangia; order Polyangiales; family Polyangiaceae; genus Palsa-1150. The sequence goes on along the minus strand of JBAULD010001021.1, from coordinate 12,430 downwards.
AAAAGGGCGAGGGGCTCACGATGTACCTCACGGTGAAGAACATCGGAAAGGGGCATTCCTTCAGCACGATGGCGAACGTGCGCAACCTATCCGGCGAGGGGCTGCTGCTCCACGACGGGCGATTCGATCTCTCGAACATGATGCCCGGCGATACGAGACGCGTGGCATTCACGTTCGACATCGAGCCCGCGCTGCAAGATCCTGAGGCGAAGCTCGAGCTCTCGATTCACGATGAAGACCTGCGCGAGGGAGTCGATGAGAAGGTGCGGATCCCGATCGTCGACCCCGTCGTAGTTGCCGCGGCGGGGGGCGTGGATCGCGCGAAGACCGGGGGCGCCGATCTGGTCAATGAGCCCGATACCGCCGGCCGCGTTTTCGCGCGTCTACCGCAGGGTACGGCGGCCGCAGTGACGGGGACTGCGAACGGGTACGTGAAACTGGCGCTCGGCGATGGTCGCTTCGGGTTTGCGCGCTCGTCCGATCTGGAACAGGGCGGAGTGGCGCAGACCTCTGTTTCCCTCGAGGACGCGATGTCCCACGCACCGCCGGCCCTCGAGATTCCACAGCCTCAGCTCGCCACACGTGACCCGCACACGCTCGTGCGCGGAACCGCGAGCGACGGAACGCGCTTGCTCGACACGTATATCTTCGTCGGCTCCCGAAAGGTCTTCTATCGCTCGAACCGCAACGGACCCGATCCGAAGCACATGGCGTTCGACGCGGACTTGCCGCTCCGCGCCGGCGTCAACGTGGTGACCGTCGTCGCCCGGGAGAACCCGGACACGCAGACGCGCCGCACGTTCGTCGTGCGCCGCGACGGCGCGAACGGCGAACTGCTGTCGACGCCGAAGACCGACGACGAGCTCAGCGAAACGGTGGGCGAACAAGACTAGAATGCGACAATCGCTCGTGCGACTGCACGTCAACATCGATCACGTCGCCACGTTGCGCAACGCGCGTGGCACGCCGTATCCCGATCCCGTGCGAGCCGCCGAAGAGTGCCTGGAGGCGGGGGCGGACGGAATCACGGCACATCTTCGAGAGGACAGGCGGCACATCGGCGACGGCGACGTCGAACGTCTCCGTTCGACGCTGCTCGGCGCCGGTCGGACGTTCAATCTGGAGATGGCGGCCACCGACGAAATGGTTCGAATCGCACTGCGCTGCCGACCCGAGGTGTGCACTCTCGTTCCCGAGCGGCGTGAGGAGCGTACGACCGAGGGAGGTCTCGACGCGATGGCGGGGGGAGATTCGCTCGCCCGGCGTGTACGCGCGCTGGTCGATGCGGGGATCAAGGTGAGCCTCTTCATTGCGGCCGACACGAAACAAATCGAAGTGGCGCATGCGATGGGCGCCGCGCAGGTGGAGCTTCATACGGGAGGGTATGCGCACGGCGAACTCGGAGAACTGTCCCGACTTGCCGCGGCGGCCCAGCGGGCGCACGCGCTCGGCATCGAAGTTGCGGCAGGGCACGGGCTCACCAGGGAGAACGTCCCGGCGCTCGTCGCAATCCCCGTGATCGCCGAGCTCAATATCGGTCACGCGCTCGTGTCGGATGCGCTTTTCCTGGGGATGCGCCAGGCAGTCGAGGCGTATCGCCAAGCGATTGAGCTCGGGGTCTCGGCGCGGGAACGTTCTTCGCAAGGTTAGACTATCATCCGCACATGCGCTCCGTTCTGTCGCGCGCCCAAATGCGCACTTTCGACGCGCATGCGATCGACCGATGCCGCGTGCCGGGCATCGTACTCATGGAGAACGCCGGTCGAGGCGCGACCGACGTTCTGGTGGGGGAGCTGCTGGGCGGCAGGGCGGCAGGTGCTCGGGTCGTCGTGGTCTGCGGTACGGGGAACAATGGTGGAGACGGGTTGGTGGTCGCTCGACACTTGTCGGTGCGCGGTGCCCAGCCGGTCGTTCTCGTTGCAGGCGACGAAAAGCGGCTCTCTCCCGATGCTCGAGCAAACCTCGACGCGTGGCGCGGTGTCGGCGGCGAGGTGCGCGCGCTCGGCTCGGGCGTGACGCTTGCCTCGCTGACGCACGCGATGACCGGCGCCGCCGTCGTCGTCGACGCCCTCTTCGGGACGGGACTCGACCGAGCCATCGAAGGCTGGCTCGCCGATGTCATCCGCGCGATGAACGCCCTGCCCAGCGCGCGCTTTGCAGTCGACATTCCGTCGGGCCTCGACGCCGATACGGGCATTGCCCACGGCGTGGCCGTCGAAGCCCACGTCACCGCAACATTCGCCCACCACAAGCTCGGGTTGCTAACGCCCGGCGGGGCGAGCCTCGCCGGGCGTGTGCACGTGGTAGACATCGGCGTTCCCGGTTCGCTCGTCGCGCACGTCGGAGAGGCAGCGCGGCTACTGGAAGCGGCTGATCTTGGCGGGTGGATTTCGCGCCGATCGCCAAGCGCCCACAAGAATTCGTCCGGCCACGTCGCGGTCGTCGCCGGGTCACGAGGCAAAGTCGGGGCCCCCCAGCTCGTCGCGCGTGGCGCCATGCGCGCGGGCGCGGGCCTCGTGACGATCGCCACGTGGGTCGACGTGGCAAACGCGATCGAATCGCACGTGGTCGAAGCCATGACAGCACGTCTCGACGCATCCAAGCTCGCGGAGACTCTCGGAGCGATCGTCGCGGGCAAGCAAGCGGTCGTCGTCGGACCTGGGCTGGGTCTCGGCGCCGACGTGCGTGCCGTGGTGGATCATTTGATCGCCTCGTTCGAGGGACCGCTCGTGGTGGACGCAGACGCGCTGACCGCGTTCGCAGGCCAGGCGAAGGCACTGGCTGCGGCGAAGAGCGCTATCCTGACGCCGCATCCGGGCGAGCTGGCGCGGCTTCTCGGCAAGACGACGGCCGAGATCGAGGCAGACCGATTCGGGGCGGTTCGAGAAGCCGCGGCGCTCACCAAGGCCGTCGTCGTGCTCAAGGGCGCCCATACGATCATCGCCTCGCCCGATTCGCGAGTTGCGGTGTCGCCCATCGCGTGCCCCGCGCTCGCGACGGCGGGGTCCGGTGACGTACTCGGGGGTGTTGTCTCTGCGATGGCATGCCTTCTTCCCCCGTTCGAGGCAGCCTGCGCGGGGGTGATGGCCCACGGAATGGCGGGCCAGGCATGGTCGCAAGCGCACGCGCAGGCAGACCGAGGAATGCTCGCATCCGAAATCGCCGACACGCTCCCCCGAGTTCTCGCCGAGCTTCGCGGCTGAGCGACGCTTTTTACACGGACCAGGGAACGTCGGGCACGCCAGCGATCACATTTGCCTGACGCGCCAAGGCAAACAGCAAATCGCTCAGGCGGTTCAGATAGACGAGCAGCTCGCGCCGCGCGGGCGCATCGTCGATCTCCAGGAGCGCCCGCTCGGCCCGACGACAGACCGTGCGTGCGACGTGGAGCGAGGCCGCTTGGGGCGAACCGCCAGGCAACACGAAGGTCTTGAGCGGCGGACACGCCCCGTCTGCGTTGTCGATGGCGCGCTCCAGTCGCTCGATGTCGGGGGCGCCGAGCAGCGTCATGGCGAGCTTGTTCTCGCGCCCCGGCGCACAAGCCAACTCCGCCCCCATCGTGAATAAGTCGTGCTGAACGCGCGATAGGACTTGGTCCATCTGCGGATCGAGCGGCACCGCACGGGCCACTCCGATGGCCGCGTTCGTCTCGTCGACGGTTCCATAGGCCGCGACGCGCGTGCTCGCTTTCGAGACGCGCCCACCGCCGAAGAGACCGGTCGTGCCATCATCCCCCGTTTTCGTATAAAGCTTCATAGACGCGGAATAGTCGCGCAAGTTCGAACGCGCAACGTGCGTAGTCAGGCGGCAACTGGCGCGTCGGGCTTCTTCCATACGGCGACGAGGTTGACGGTCAGAAGCTCTTCGTCGCTGTACTCCGAGAGCTCGTTGCTTGCGCGAAGGTCCCGGAGCGCGGCGGTCAGGTCTTCGTTGTCACGGCCGTATGCGAACTGGACGCCAGGCATCACGCTTTCGAAAAGCCGTCGCCACTGCGTCAGGGAGAGACGGTTGAGATGGGCACTCGGTCGAACCGTGTGGGCCAGCGCCGGGCGGAGATGAGGCCACAACGGAGGAACCGGCCTTCCCGCCGCGAAAATCGTCGGATCGTGCTGTCCCGAGTGGCTCGTGTAGAGGTGCACACTGATGCACGCGGCCCCGCCCCTGCGCAAAACGCGCGCGACCTCTTCGACTGCAGCTCGCGGCCCTTCGATGTGCTCGAAAACCGAACACGAAAATACAAACCCGAACGACTCGTCGGCGAACCTCATTTTCTTTGCGTCCATTTGAAGGACGGGAAGAGGATCGAACTTCTCTACCCCGAGCTCCCTCGCCAACGCCGCGCGGAACCGCATATCCTTGCCGAGAGCGATCCGCGCCAACGTCTTGACCGTTCGCATCCAGGGATTTCGCCTGGCACTCCGGACGAGTCCGCCGAGTCCGAGCCTTTGAGGAATCTCGTCGGTATCGATCCCGACGACTTCGTTTTTCAATGCAAAGCATCGGAGGTGTCGAAGCTGCTGGCCGGGGCCTATCTCGAGAACTTTGAGGTTTTCGATACGAACGCCGGTTCGCTCGAAGACCAGGGCTTCGACTTTCTGCACCATTCGAAGGGTGTCGGCGGCTCCTTCGGCTTGGGACCGCATGGAAACTCGAGCCAGTTGGTAGAGCTCGCGGCATCGAGGCCAAAAGCCAATCTTGGTGGACGAATACGAGTACGGGGCGCCGGGGGCGCTGGGCTCGGTCCGCAAAGGTGCCTGTTCAGGCTTGACGGTTGCGGTCGCCTCGCGACGGGGACTCGGCTTCCTATCCAGAAAAGTGCGGTGTGGGCGGGTGGCGAATGTTTGATTCATGGCGTCCTCGTGAACTCGCTGTCACAGGTTTCCGCTTCGGCGGATCGGTTACCAATCCCCCCCGGCGAGACGGATTCCCGCATTCGGCTCGTTACCCCACGTTTGGCCGGAAAGACATTTCAGTCGATTGCACGCGCCCGAGAATGACGGACTTCGTTGCGGCAGTCTTTCGCGAGGCTTTCGGGCGCGACCGGCTGCGGCGTCTCGTGCGTTTCCAGGTGTTCGTGCCGTGCCGCGCCTTTTCTTAGCAACCTTCTCCGCGGAGGCGCCGAATGGGGGTCAAAACGAGGCGAAACCCATGAGAAAGCCGACGATGAGCCTTCACGACGTCCAGCGCATTCTCGCCGACCAGGACCGCGATCTGCAGGCCGCTTATCGCGCCTTAAGAGAGCGAACAGACTTGACCGTCATGCCCTCCGCAGAGGCGCTCAAAGGCCTCCGAGATGTCTGCGCGGTCCGCCCCCTGGCGGCCACATCGAAGAACGCGCCGCACGGTATCCGCTGCTAACGGAACAAAACGCCAAGAAAGGAGTCCAGCATGAGCAACACGTACGGAGTCAACGGCAGCACCGCGATCAGCTACACAGGCACCTTCGACGCGGGAGTCTCGACCGTGTCGCCCGACTCGCTGCTCGAGTACTGCCAGATGCAGCTCGGCGACTTGGACGGGCAGATCAACGATCAGATGACGACGCAACAGACCGCTCTTCGCGAGCGCGAGGCGGTCGAGAGCGCGCAGAACGTGCTCGGACAATACGGCACTGCGGGACCGACGAATCCGACAGATATGCAGAAGTGCGTGGACGCTGTGAACAACGCGATCGCCCAGCTCCCGGCGGGCGATCCCGTCGCCGGGCAGCTCAGTGGCTTTCTGACCCAGATGTGTACGACGTACAATTACAAAGAGGCTACTCCCCTAACCGCAGACCAGACCGCCGAGCTCAATCAGGCGCTGCAAAACTTCGCGGGAGCAGCAACCGTGAGCCAACTCGAGCTAATCCAAAGCGGCACCTTCACGAAGCCGGACTCCGACAGCAAGCAGTGGCAGGGAACGACCGAGGCACTCGCCACGATCGCCGACGACGTCAAGAGCAGCGCGGAGATCCAGATGTTGCAATTGCAAGACCTGGTCTCGCAGCGACAACAGGCCGTCCAGCTCAGCTCGGGCATCATGTCGAAGACCGACCAGACGCTCGAAGACCAGGCCAAAGCGATCGGACAGGGTTGAGGGCGCACCATGGATCTCCCGCAGGCCTCCGCCTCGGTCCACACATGCGGAGCACCCTCGTCTCGTCCTTCTACGGTCGAAGCCATCTACGCCACGGCTCATTGGCTTCTCTTTCGCGAGCGAGTCGAAGACGCCGCAAAGGTGTTTCGGGTCATGCTTCGCGTCGCCCCTCACGACGAGCGAGGCTGGCTGGGTCTCGGCGAATGTCACGAGCGCATCGACCAGCCGCGTATCGCCGCCGAGCTCTACGGAGCGGGCAGCGTCATCGCCGGTGGGTCGCGCGCCGTCTCCGTCCGTTGTCTGGTCGCGCGGGCTCGCGCTCTCGCCAAGGTCGGCCCCGGCGCCGAGATCGAGGGGATCCTGGACGCCGCGGAGAGCGCGGCCGCGGCCCAGGACGACGAAGAGCTCTTGGCTCTCGTCGCGGACGAACGCCGGAGACTCTCGTGAGCGCACTGGCGGCCGTCTCTCCTGCGGCCGGCGTCGCGCTCCCAACGGCCAGCTCGGCCGCCACGCCGCCGGGCGGAGCGGGACCGTCGCTCCTGCCCGACCCCGCGGAAGGGTCGCTGGTGGGCGCCGACCCGCTCTCGATGCTCTATCTGTTCGAGTCCAAAGACCAACAGCTCGGCGTGACGGAAGGGACCGACCAGATCAGCGCGCTGCAGACCGAACGGCACGAAGCACTCCAGAAGGAACAACAGGCGATTCAGAAGGCCATGCAGGCCGAGCACGATCATTCCTTCTGGGACGACCTCGGGAGCGTTTGCTCCGAAGTGGCGAAAGTCGCCGTCGTCGTCGCATCCGTGGCCGCCGCCGTCGGAACCCTCGGCGCGGCGGCACCTGTGGCCGCGCTCGCGATCGCGGGGGCAGTGCTGTCGACGGCGAGCTTCGTCGACGGCGAGTGCCACGTCCTTCGCTCGCTGGGCGTCGACGACGCGACGGCGGGTTGGGTCGACACGGGCATGGCCATCGGAGGAAGTCTCCTCTCTCTGGGCGCGGGCTTCGCCGGTGGAGGCCAGGCGGCGTCGTCGGTGGTCGGGCGTGCAGCGACCGTCGTCGCCGGTGCAGGAGGAATCGGCTCGGCGGCCGCGACGATCGGTAAAGGCGAGGCGCTCGCTCGCGAGGATCAGGCCACCGCGGACCAGGTTGCCTCACAAGCCCAGTCCGATCAGGCAACGCGCCGCATGCAGTTGGTACTAGACGAAACCCAGAGCTCCGATCAGCAATCACAGCAAATGCTGGGAACGATTGCGAACACGAAGACGATTCAGGATCAAACGGCGATGAGCACCGCCGCGGCGGTACGAGGGTGATGCCATGTCCATTTCGGCGAATACGAACTACGCTATCCAGAGAACGGCCAATCTAAGCTTGGCCCCGGCTACGCAAGACAGCCCCGGGGCGGACGGAAGCGCGACTGCCCTTTTGCCCGATCCCGTCCCCTGCGGGCTCTCCGACGGGTCGCTGACCGAGCTCTCGATGTTGCTGACGCAGGCCGACGAGCAAGACCGCGCGGCCTCACGCAAGCTCGAGACGACCGCCGATCAAGCCGCGACGGAAGAAGAGAATCAACGGGTCGCGCAGCTGCAAGCGAAGGCCCAAGACGACATGGACCAAGCCCTCGCCAGCGGCATTGGCGGCATCGCCGGAGGCGCGTGCACGATCGTGGCGGGCTTCGCGGTCGCACCGGCTGGGTCGTCTGCAACCGGCCCGACGGGTGCGGCGCAATCGACGGACCCGCGCGCCATCTGGACGGGAATGGGCTCCGTCGTCGCGAAGGGAGGCGATCTGGTGGCCGGACTTGCAAAGAACAGCGCCGACAAGGACGACGCCTCCGCCGCAAGTTTCGACGCGCAATCCCAGTCGGACCTGCGCCGGTACAACGAGGCTCACGACGACGTCCAAGCCTCGAACCAGTCGATGCAGAAGGTCGAGCAGTTCCTCGATCAAGTCCAGCAAACGGAGAACGCCACGCGACTTTCGGCGGCCACCTTCCGTGGATGAGGGCGACGATCATGCGACACGCCGCGACCGCCCTCGCCCTCATTCTACTTTCGGGGCTTTCCGCGTGCGCGAGCGCGGCCCGTCTCCCTGCCAAAGCGATCGAGCTCAATCGGGCAGGCGCCGAGGCCATGGCCAACGGTGACCTCGAAAAGGCCGAGGCGCGCGTCGCCCTCGCGCTGGAATACAATCCCCGATTCACCGAAGCGTGGGTCAATCTCGGCACCATCGAGATGAACCGCGGCAACTTCGAGCGTGCACGCCGCGATTTCGTGAAGGCCCGAGACCTCAATCCCGACCTGCCCGCTCCCCATCATGCGCTGGGCTTGCTAGCTGACCATCAGGGCGAGATCGCGGCTGCCGAACGGTTCTACCGCGCGGCGCTCAAAGTCGACCCTGGCTTCGCGCCCGCCCGCATCAACCTGGCGCGACGCCTTTTCGAAGAAGGTGCCCTCGAAGAAGCGCGCGAGCAGTTCTTGCGCACCACGCAAATTGCTCCGGAGTTCGTCGATGCTTGGACGGGGCTGTGCGAAACCTTGCTTAGACTTCAGCGCATCGACGAAGCCGAGGACGTCCTCGTCCAGGCGCGTGCGCGCTTTGGCGCGAACGCCAGCGTGGGACTCCTCGAAGCGCGCATGCTCCTTCGAAGGGGAGCATTCGCACAGGCCGAGGAGCGCTTGGCGGCGCTGGTGCGTTCAACCGACCGCCAGAGAGTTTCCTCGGCGCTTGCGTGGCTCGCCATCGCTCGCATCGGAGAAGGGGACGTAGCCGGAGCGATCGCCTCGGCGCGGCGTGCGATCTCGATCGACCCTGACGACGGCGTCGCCCGCTACGCGCTCAGGACTGCCGGCAGCACTCGTTGAAGGAATATTGCAAAGAGAGGATTGCCAATGGATACCAGAATTGCCAACTCGGCGCACCCCGACCTCGTGATGATCGAGAGCGCGGCCCGGCCGACGCCCACCCCCACCCGTGTGAGCTTCAGCCAGGTCCTGGCAACGGGGGTCGGCGGCATCGTCCAGGGCGCAGAACTGGCGGCGAGCAGCCTGCCAGGAGCCCCCATTACTGCAGCCGCGATCCGCGGCGGATTGAATGCGATGTCCGCGACGGTTGGCTCGCCGGGCGTGACCCTGAATACGACTCCCGAGGGTCCCAGCGGCGTCGCGGGAGCGGCGACCGGCATCGGCGTCGGCGTCGCAGGCGTGGGGGCTTCGGGCACCAGTACGGATCCATCGGGCTCAATCGACGCGTCTCTGGCGCAATCTGCGCAGATGAATCTCTACTATCTGCAAATCCAACAAGAGGTCGACTCGCAAAATCGCTCCTTCACGGCGCTATCGAACGTGCTCAAGACCGAGCACGACAGCGCCAAGAGCGCGATCGGCAACATTCACTCGTGACGGCATTTCCCATGCGAGTTTCTGCACGCGAACAGACGCTGGTCACCGCGACAGCGCGCGAGTCGGAGTCAACGCCCCAATCACCTCCACGCGAGGAGGCGCCGTCTTCGTTCGCCCAAGTTCTGCGTGGCCTGGGGCAAGAGCTCGGCAGGGGCGAGACGACCGTGAGGTCGGCCATCGTGTCGATGCGTGGCGGTGCTGATCTCGGACCAGCGCAGCTCATCGCACTCCAAGTGGGCGTGTACCGTTACAGCGAAGTCATCGATTTGGCGTCGCGGCTCGTCGACCGCGCGAGCAGCGCAGTCAAGACCGTCGTGCAGGGCGGTGGTCAGTGACCGCCCCTGTTACTGCGGCGATTGCTTCCCTGCCGGCGACGAGCGTGCCGCCGGGTGCAACCGTCCCCTCTCCTTCGTCCCCCCCGCGGATCGCCTTTCGTTCCGTCTTGCGCGGCGACGAGGTACGTGAATTCCAACCGGCCGAGCCGCGGAGCCCGTCCTCACCGCTTCCTCTGGACAGGTCTCCCCAGCCAGGCCCAATCGCAGCGCAAGTGGGACGCAGGCAAGGTGCCGAAGGCGCGCCTGGGACGTCGCGCGAGCGCCGCGAGCTTCGAGACGAAGACGACCCACTCGACCCAATGCGGCGGCATCGCGCCGCTGCCGACCCGCAGGGGCTGCTGATCTGCCCAACCGGTCCCGTGCAGGTCGACAGCCTCGCGACGGGTACGTCGTCCCCCCCGGCGACGACGAATGCGCGCATGGGAGCTTCGCTCGAGGACCTGGTTCCGGTCCTCGTGCGCCGAATCGCGTGGTCGGGCGATCGCCACCGCGGCACCGTGCGAATCGAGCTCGGCGCCGGTGAGCTCGCCGGCGGAACGCTGCTCGTGCACGCGGAGGACGGCCGGGTTCGCGTGCATCTCGATGCCCCGCCGGGTGCCGATCCCCGCCAATGGCAGCAGCGCATTCGCGACCGGCTGGCAACCCGTGGGCTCGCCACCGATTCGGTGGAGGTCACGTGAAGCGAGCCGTCGCTCTGAGGTACGGAGAGGCGGACGAGGCTCCCGTCGTCGTCTCGTCCGGCGAAGGCGATCTCGCGCTCCGAATCGAACGCTCGGCGCGGGACCATGGGGTGCCGGTCGTCCACGATGTCCCTCTCGCGGACGCGCTGGCCGAGCTGCGATCCGGAGACCCAATCCCCGAGGCGCTCTACGAAGCAGTCGCGGCGGTCTTGCGCGAGCTCGCAGCCGAGGCCTGAAAGGCTCGGCCGCAGCCTGACGCAACCGAACCGGGAGGGGGGCCGATGGGCAGGCAATCCTGAAGGAGCCCCCTATGGCCTTTGCCTGGCGATTCCGATGCTGTGCGCTTGTGATGACGCTCCTCGGCGTTCAAAAAGGGGCACGCGCCGACGACCAACCCACTTTCGCCGACCGTCCGGACGAGGAGGTCCGCGACGTCCAGAGGCGCTTGAACGTTCTCCTCAATCCGCTGGCTGTGAGCGTCGGTTTGTATGGCGGAGAGGTCGACTTCGTCCTCGGGCGATTCGCCGCCGTGGCTGTCGAGGGGGCCATCTACCGGCACGGCGACGGCGTGGGGGAGGCCCTGAGCGCTGGGCTTCTCATTTACCCGCTGGGGGGTGCGCTCCATCGGCTCTACTTCGAACCGCGCGTCGCTTGGGCGCGCCCACTCGGCTTGACCAAACTCGACTGGAGCGCGGATGTGGTCGGGCTCGGCGCTACTGCCGGCTGGCAGTGGACGTGGGACTACGGATTATCGCTGCGTGCAGGGGGCGGCGTCATCTATTTTCTGACGGGTCAGGCTGGCGGGCTCGATAATTCGCTGCCAGTCGGCGCCCAGATCGTCCTCGACGGCAGCGTCGGATGGGCGTTCTGATCGCGGCGAGGCGCTACGCGCTACGCGAATCGAGGTCCGTTGCCTCTGCCCACGTTTCGGCACAGCTCTCGCTCGAGGGCCCGCTTTGCCGATCGGGGCCATGAAGTGTACGTTTTCGATGGCCGTATTGTCTTTGTCGGCACGGCCGCCAACCTGATCACCGCACGTGTTCCGTCGAATCGTCTCCTCAGTTGCCCTCGTCGTTTGGTCAGGCGTGGTCGGGTTGGCTTGTTCGGCAGCGTCGAGCCTTCATGCCGACACAGCGCCCGACGGGGGCTCGGGAGGCTCGAGATCCGCCCCACGAGGCGACTCGGGCTCTTCCGATCCCGGTCCCGTCGGGACCCATGACGCCGCGGTCGACGCGGGTGCGGTGCATGGCGCGAACTCGGACGGCGGATACCCGACGGGCTGGCTTTACACGAGCGGCAACAAGATATACCGATCCAACGGCGGCTCTCCGGGAACGCCTGGGATGGGGCGGGGGGTCAACGTAGATGACATCTTTTTCTGCGGTTACGACGGCACGCTTTGGATGGCGTCGCCCGATCAATCGCTCATGACGATCGTGTCCGGCCTAATCAGCACTTGGAAGCCCAACTTCGTGCGCATTTCGCTTGCCATGGACAGTTATCCAACGGCGACTAGTTGGCTGAGCAACGCCGCACAATACAAAACGCCCATGACGAGCGTGATCAATGCGCTCGGCGCCGATCCCAACGTGCATGTATTGGTGACGCTTCGGAGCGACGGCTCCATGATCGGTCAGGACATGGTCGACGGCGATCCCGAAGCGACCGGACTTCCTTCGGACGCGACTTCGACGCCGAATGCCGGGGCCTATCCCAGCGGGACTGACGCAACGTACGCCGCCTTGGTAGACACCTTCGCCAACTCGAGTTTCGTGATGTTCGGGATCAGCAACGAACCGGGCGGCAACAAGCTGTCGAACGCGAAGATCGCCGCCGCGATGAACCATGCGGTCGGAGTCATTCGCGCCGAGGAAAATCGTCTGGGAGTTCCCCATCACATCGTTTCGGTGCAAGGAAACGGGTGGACGAGCGACATCAG
>JBAULD010001020.1:0-3178 GCA_049578005.1 Polyangiaceae bacterium | reverse complement strand
GCTCTCCTGATCCTTCACCGCGCCCACCCTACCCCGGGCGACTGGCAGGGCAAACGCCCGCTAGCCGTGCCCTCCCCACGTCGCGCGCCCACGAAAATGCCCGTGCCTTCAAGCGATCAAGTCGTGGGACCATACGGGCTGGGGGAACTCGGCCGACCGCGAAGCCGCGGAGGAGGCGGGCTGGCGATTCATCCGAGAGGCCGACTTCGCCGCCGGCGCGCGTTGAGGGACACCTATTCATCGCCGCACCCGCCGATCTCGCCACCTGTTGGAACTGAGCCGATCATGGCGATCCGAGTAAGTCCGCAAGGACGTTCCGGGCCCCATCGAGGTCCCCCGTATTGAGCAGGTCGATCGCGTGTTGAACGCTTACCGCGGCCTTACCGCGGAGGTTACCGCGATCGTCCGAAACTGCACCGTTGGTGCACTCCGGTGCACCGGCGGCAGTATCCTCGGCACTGTTTTTCAGGCCGTTTGCACCCTCATGCACTTCGGTGCACCCATCCGTGTCTGGCCTCCGGAGCCGTAGGTCGCAGGTTCGAATCCTGCCGGACGCGCGAGCGTAGACGCTTGAATTTGCTTCACTTCTTCGGGCCCCTCGGGTGGGTCTGTACCCACGTTCGATGGACCCTGCAGCAAGGATGCAGCAAATGGAGAAGCGTTTGCGAGCGCGAACGGCTGCGCGGACTCCGCGCCCGCCGGCGGTTCGAAGCGCAGGCGGTCGATCTCTCGGCGCAGGTAGCCTGGTTCGAGATGGCCGTAAATCTCGGTTGTGATGCGCGGATCGTGGTGGCGCAGGATGCGCTGCACCGCGGCCGGGTTGACGCCCGCCATCATGAGCAAACTGCCCGTCGTGTGCCGTAGGTCGTGAAAGCGGATCTTGCGTACGATCGCTTTGGGCCACAGCTTGAACCCGTGCGTCGGACACTTGCGGAGCGCGGCCTCGACGGCGCGCTCGCGATGTCCGCAGTCCTTCGCGCGGCAAACATGCTCGTAGCCCAAGACGATTCCGGCGCGGGCCAGGGTGCTGCGAAGCACGCCTTCGAGATTCACATCGGGCCGCATCCGATATCCGTCCGCCTTTGGGAACACGAGCTCGGAGGGCGACGCTTGGAACGCGGCGCGTAGGTACGGAAGCAGCTCTGTGGCGATCGGGATCGACTCTGCGTGCTCGCCCTTGGTGATGTCTCGTCCGTGCGACCGGGTGACCGTGATGAGGCCGGCGGCGAGATCGACGTCCGTTTTTTGGAGCCCCAAGAGCTCGCCGCGGCGCATTCCCGTGTAGACCGCAGTCGCGAAGAGCGGACGCCAGCGCGGGGCAAGCGCGGCAAGAACGCGCGGGACCTCCTCGGCGCGCAGGTAGTCGGGCTTGCGGCGAGGGACCCTGCGTCGCTCGACAGCGAGGGCGGGGTTCGCGCCCGTCCAGTTGCCGGCGCGGACCGCGCGGTTGAACGCTCGCACGAGAAAGCCTCGCAGGTGATTGATCGTCTGGGGGCCGACGTCGTCCGCTTTTGCGTGCAAGAACCTTTCGATCTCGGCGGAAGTCACCTCGACGAGTCGCAGCGCGCCAAGCTTCGACCCGATGAGGTTTTTGCGGACGCTGTACTCGTTACGCTGATGCGACGGTGACCCCTTCGAGTAGGTACCCAGCCACCAGGCGAGCAGATCGTCGACCGTTCCTCCCCCATCCTCTGGCGGGAGGGGCTCGAGCCCAATGCGCTGGCGCTCGCAACGTCGCTCCATTTCGGCAGCAAGTCGCTTCGCCTCCGTCTTCGTGCGAGCCGTGGAGACCCGGTCGCGCCATCGTCCACGCTCGTCGCGGTAGCGCAGGTACCAGCGTTCACCTCTCGCGTAAACCGACGCCATCTCGTGTTCTCCGTCAGTCTCGTGCTCGAAATGGGACGACCCGGCCTGCGGGCGGTTTGTCGCCCCGGGTGAACGCGCGCACCGCGTCAGGGTCAAAGCGTAGCAGCCCACCGATGCGCAGACAGGGCAGCTCGCCCCCTTCCGCGCGGTGGTAGACCCACGAGCGGCTCACGCGGAGGTACCGAGCCACGTCATCCACCGTCCAGAGCACGTCGGGCGAAGGTGTTTCGCCGTCTGTCACGCTCGGACCCCCGCGTGCACCGACCGGCACCCGGGGCTATTGCACCATCGGGTGGGGATCGGCGCGACTCGAAGCGGCCGGGCCGCGACTCGCGTGCCTCTGCAATAGACGGTCGGATTTTGGATCGTGAGATGCGTTGGTCGCAGGGCGTCGTCTTCCCTCCCAGCGTTTTTGCCGCCGCGAAAGGAAGTACGGCGCCGGCCTTCGGGCGCTGGTCCGGTCATGCGGGCCGATAGAGCAACGAGTGCACCAACTCGCGTGGCTCGAAGAGCCCGTCCAACCACGCGAAACTACTCGTCCGAAGTCTGCGACTGGTTAAAAACAGTCCACCCCCCCTGGTGGCGGATTTCTAACCACCCTCCCGCCCCGATCGGGCGGCCGCCCGGCGTAGTACTGGGACATCGTCGGCGCTGGCGGGCGCTGTGCCTACGCGCAGACCTCCAAGAGATGGCCGCTCGGGTCGAAAAAAGTAGACCCGACCGTGGCCGCCAAGGGGGTCGCTCACGAGCCCATTCGTAGGAGCATCCGGGTCGTTCCCGAACGGTACGGTCATCGACCGAAGCCGCTCGACCACCTCAACGAATTCGTCCGGGCTCACACGAAAAGCGGCGTGATGGGAAGTGAAGGTCTCGGCGCGCTGGAAGAGCACTTGCCTCCCTTCGGCGACTCGCACGCACGGGATCTCGTCCTCAGCCCCATCCCTCGCTACCGGAAGTCCGAGAACCGAGCCGAGGAACCGTGCCGAGGCTTCGTCGTCCCTTGACGGGAGCGCGATGTGATCGAAGGAGACGGCCATGCCGGGTCACCTCCAAGTCCGATGTTTCGTGGTGGCCGCGTCTCTCGGCGAACAAATCGCCGGCGCAAATGCATGCGGCGTGCTCCAAGCGGAAATCGCTACCACAACCCGCAGAGCGGCCCGACAACTCAGCTCGCGAAGTACGTCGTCGCTCTCTTCTGGCCCTTGCTCTTGAGTGCCTTCTTCTCGAGGCCTTCTTTCAGGATGCGGGGCATTTCCTTCGGTTGAAGACCGAGTTCGCTGCGGATCTGCTCTGCGCGCAGGCCCTCCTTGTG
>JBAULD010001019.1:0-4286 GCA_049578005.1 Polyangiaceae bacterium | reverse complement strand
GCATCGTGGAGCCAAAGTCCTTGCGCGCGGCGGCCCGTGCCCCCCCCGGCCCGGCCGCACGCTGGGCGGCTTGAAGCAGCGCGCCTCCGTCCGAAACGGTGCTCGGAACCGGCTCCGGCTGCCCGAGGGCGCCGTTCCGAGCTGCGCTCCGAATCATCAAGCGCGCGGCACCGAAGCGAATTTCCGATGGCGCGGGCGCGGTCACCCACGTTCCGCCCACGTGACTCCCCGCCATGAGCACGGGCAAGCTCGGCGACGCGGCCACGACGTGAACCCGCTGCCCGTCGAACCCGATGAAGAGATGGACCAGGCCCACCCCCTCGCCCACGACGACCCACTGGCCCGTCGTTCCGACGGAAAATGGCTGCGTCGCAACGCCCGCCGCAAACACGAACGAGGGCGGCTGAGCTCTCGCTCCGACGATGCGAACCTCGACGGCCGGACCCTCAGCGCTGGCCATTCGGCCTCGCCTCCTGCACCCGACCTTGACGGCGCCTCATGAGTTCGATCACCTGATCGGGGAGATTCACGCCGTGCTCGTGGAGCTGCGAAAGGCAGGCGGGCACGGCGCCGGTCGGCACGAGATCGCTGAGGATGCGGCCGTTCTGGTCGAACCCGCGGTACTCTCGAATGAATAGGTCTTGTACGGAGTAGCGCTGGCTCGCCAGATCGAATCCTGTCACTTCCGTGATGTGCGTGACTTTTCGGGAGCCGTCTTGCAGGCGCGACACTTGGAGAACGATCTGCACGCCCGATCCGATCTGCTGCCGCATCGCCTGCAGCGGCATTTCGATGTCGCTCATCATGCACATCGTCTCGAGGCGCGTGAGCGTGTCGCGCGGGTGGGTCGCGTGCAGCGTTCCCATGCAGCCGCCGTGGCCGCTCGTCATCGCCTGGACGATGTCGAGCGCTTCTCCGCCGCGGATTTCGCCGACGACGACGCGGTCGGGGCGCATCCGGAGGGTGGACCGGAACAGATCGCGGATGGTGACGGCGCCTTTGCCCTTGGGGTCGGCCGGCCGTGCCTCGAGCTGGACCACGTGGGGCTTCTGGAATTGCACTTCGCGCGAGTCCTCGATGACGACGACGCGCTCGCCGTCGGGAATGAAGCCCGATAGGGCGTTGAGCATCGACGTCTTTCCGCTCCCCGTACCGCCCGCGATCATGATGTTGAGCTTCGAGATGACCATGGCCTGAAGCGAGGCCGCGGCCACTCCGGTGAGCGATCCGAACTGAACGAGCCGCTCGACCGTGAGCGTCTCTTTGAAGAACCGCCGAATCGCGACGTGAGGTCCTTCGGGAGCCACGGGGGGAATCACCGCTTGCACGCGCGAGCCGTCGGGCAGGCGCCCCTCGAGGATCGGGTGCGCGTCGTCCACGTGCTTGCCGACGTATTGGGACAAGTTCCGGAGCCCCGCGAGCAACGCCTCGCGGCTCGCGAACTTCGCCGGCACTCGTTCGAGCAGACCCTTGCGCTCCACGTAGATCTGGTCCGGCCCATTGATCATGACTTCGCTCACCGACGCGTCGTCGAGATACGGTCGAATCGGCGCGAAAAACTGGAGAAGGGTCTCCTCGAATACGTTCTTCGGGATCATCGGACGCTCTTGAGCAGCGATGCCCGGGCCGCTTCCGCGTACGGGCCGTCGGGTTCGAGTCGGATGTATTCACGGAAATGACGGTCGGCTTCGAGCAGTGCGTCGCCCTGTCCTCGCATCACGGTCGCGAGCGCGTAGTGGGCGCCGGCGAGCTCCGGACGCTCCTCGACGACTTGCTCGAGCGTCGAGCGCGCGATGGGCGCGTCCCCGAGCGCGATGTACACCGTTCCGAGCGCGTATCGCAGTTCCGTGTCGCCCGGGTGCTTGCGCAGGTAGTCTTCCCCGTAGCTCGCAGCCGCGGGAAAGCGCCCGTCGGCGACGCACACGACGAAGAGTCGCTTGGTGAGCGCCCGCTCGTCTCCGCCCGCCCGGAGCGCAGCGACGAAGTATTGTTCCGCTCGTGTCAAGTCGCCTGCCATCGCGGCGGAGTCGCCGCGGCCCTGCAAATGCGCCGGACTTGTTTTCGAGCGAATGACCTCCATGTCGGCGCTTGCCCTTCGCTGGGCGGATTGTGCGCACCCGGCGGAGGACAGGACAAAGAAGGCGAAAAACGCGACGCCGCGGAACGTCATTTCGAGCCACCCGCCTTCTGTTTGATCGACTGATCGGCGTGCGCCAGCCAGTTCACCCAAGCGCCCTGCTTTCCCTCGGTGAGCGATCGGAGGACCCTCACGTCCTCTTTGGCGAGGTCGTAGTCGCCGATGACCATCAGATGCTCGAGCCGAATTCGGCGCGCGCGAAAATCCTCCACGATGGACGCGCGCAGCTGGGCGGCGTCTTTCTGTGACTCGCTGGCGCCGACGGCATCGCCGGCCTGACGAAAGCAGGCCGCTGCGGTTTCGTAGAGGGAGACCGCCTGAACGCCTTCCTTGACGACGAACGGACTGCGCTCCCGCTTGCCCTCCGCGATTCCGAGCTTGTCGACGGCGATTGCCCGAGCCTGATCGGGCGCGGCTTGGGGGCAGCTTGCCACCGGACCACCGAACAAGTCGGGAGCCTGCACGGGAGCTTGGGCCATGCGCGGCTCGTCCGCGCTCATGAGCACGTAGCCGGCGGCCGCAAGCCCGACGAGCGCGAAAAGCTTGGTCCGCGGGCTGATTTGCTCCTTCTTCTTCCGGGCGACGACCGGGGCACCTTCGAACCCGAAATCTCCGAGAGAGATGAAGACGCGTGTCGTGCCGAGCTGCAGGGGAGTGTCCGGCCCTATCGGCATCGTCGTGAACGGCAAGCCGTTGACGGTCGCCGGTGGGTCGAACGCCTTCGTCTCGACGCGCACCGTTCCGCCGACGACCTCGACGGCCACGTGCTCGTTGGCCGCCTGGTCGAGCGGCAGGCGCACGTCGCAGTGGGCGCCGTGCCCGATGAGCGCGCGCTCGCCGTCGACGTTCGCGATGTCTTTTCGACCGTCGACATATCGGATTTCGAATCGAATGAGACTCATCGTCGACCTCGCATTCACATGCCCTGCCGGATCTTCAAGACCATCGGAGCGACGATGAGCAGCAGGATGGCGACGAAGACGAGCATGAGGGGGCCGACCATCGCGACGCCCGCCTTCGACGCCGCCTCCTCGGCGCGGACGCTGCGCCGCTGCCGTGAGACCTCCGCCTGGATCCGCAGCACGTGGGCGACTGGATTGCCGCGCATCTCCGCCTGGACGACGGCCCCCACGAACTCTTCGACGGAGTCGGACGGAACGCGCGCTGCAAATTCTTCGAGCGCCTGGCGGCGCGTTCGCCCGAGGTGCAGACCGCGCATCATCAGCGTGAACTCCTCGACGATCGGGTCGTTCGGCGCGCCCGACTTCTCGACGACTTGGCGAACGGCCGCGGGAAAGTCGAGTCCCGCCCCCATTCCGAGCGCCAAGAGATCGATGGCATACGGGAGTCGACGATTGATTTCTTTGAAGCGGTCGGTGCTCGCGCTCGACATCGCGAGCGACGGAGCGACCGCCCCGAAGAGCGCCGTGCCGATCGTCAGGACGTGGCCGATCCCCGTGTAGATCCCAGCCGCCCAACCGCACGCCAGTCCGGCGACGGAGCCGAGAACGCTCAGCCCGACGAATTCCTCGGGCAAAAGACCCATGTAGTCGCCGGCGATCATGATTTGATGATCCAGCCGCGCTCGGTACTCCCGCGACATCAGGCCCCCGACGCGCATTCCGATCCATCGGACCACCGGCTCGGCGGCACGCCACGTCTCGTTCGTCTCCAGCGCTCGCTGGCGCTTGAGGCCGCGCAGACCCAGGCGCCGGCCGTCGCTCACCGGTGCTGCGGCCGCGGCGTAGACGAGCGTGAAAACCGAAACGGCGACGGCCGAGCAAAGCGCCCATTTCAGAATGACGAGCCGTCCGATGATCATATGTCCACCGCGAGCACCTTGCGTGCGACGAGGAGCGACGAGACCCAGAAGGTCATCGCGATGGCGATGATCGCGTAGCCCACGAAGCTTTCTTGCAGGACGTCGAAGTAACCCTGACTCACCCAGTTGAAGGCGCCGCAAATAACGAATGGAAAGGCGGCCAACACCCAGAGCTGGGCCCGCCCTTCGCTGGTCTTCGTCTTGACCACACCCTCCAGTCGGTTCATCTCTCGAATGGTCGCCGCCGTCGTCTCCAGAACGACCGGCAGGTTGCCGCCGACTTGCAGGCCGACCAGTACCGAGCTCAATGCCGAGTCGACGAGGCGG
>JBAULD010001018.1:0-7497 GCA_049578005.1 Polyangiaceae bacterium | reverse complement strand
GTGTGAGGGGAGCCGAGTACACGCCCGACTTGTCGAACACGGCGACGTAAAACACGGGCATCTTGCCCTCCTCGCCGCTTGCCTTGGCCTGCTCGGCGAGGCGGTCCTTGAGCGATTCTTGCAGATGACGTGCGAAATATCGGTAGGTCCAGCCCGTCACGAGAAGAGCGCCGGCGGACCCATCGGCGTGCCGCACGGGCATGGCTGCGATCCAGTCTCTGTCGGGGCCGTTCTTCGTCGACCCGTTCGGAAAGCTGCCCGTCGTCGTTACGTATTCGTCTTTCGCTTTCGCGAGCGCGGGAAACAGAGTCACGAGATTCTGTCCCGCCATCACGTCCTCTTCCAGGTCGTTGCGAATGGCCACGCCGCTGGTGTCGGTCAGGGCAAAGAAAGTCGACTTGGCGATGTTGAGGTCGGTGACGTCCCGGCGCATTCGCAGCAGGGACCTGCGTACGCCGGCGACGTCCTGTCTCGGATCGGCGCCGTTGGCTACGAGCGGTGCGAGCTTTTTCGCCCCGTCTGGCAAGCCGCGCTCGACCTCCGCCACGTCTTTGTCGACGAGCGCGGCGAGGTCCGCGACGTCGTGTGCGGCGCGGGCGGCACTCTCCTTCGCCTGGTCCTTGCAGCTCGATGACAGCGTGCAAACGACGAGAGCAGCGGCGAGCGCACGGGGGACTCCGATGAGGGGCTTGGGCATCTTGCGCGAATGGTACGACGGTTGAGCGCGCCGCGCCGACTGATGCGTTCGAGCGCGCCGTTCGCTGACGATTGTGCGGCGGCGGACCCGCGCCGGGGGAGCCGCGCCGACACCGGCGAAGACCGGCCGCACTCGGACTCGCGCGGCCCGTCGCTCCGGCTGGGTCGCTACGAGCTAATCGCGAAGATCGCCGAAGGGGGTATGGCCTCGGTCTTTGCGGCACGCGTCGCCGGCACGGAGCAGACGACGGAGCTCGTCGCCATCAAGATGATCCGCGACGAGTTCGCGTCGAGCGGCGAATTCGTGACCATGTTCATGGACGAGGCGCGCATCGTCTCGCGTTTATCCCATCCCAACATCGTTTGCTGCCACGAATTCGGCAATGACGTCGGTCATCTATTCATCGCGATGGAATTTCTCTCGGGCCAGTCGCTGTGGGCCGTGTGGGAGGCTTGTCGCGCGGGCGGAACGCGGCTCGGCTTCGAGACGATCGCGTGGCTCGGCGCACGAGTCGCCGACGGGCTGCACTACGCCCACGAACTCGAGGACGAGGGCGGTTCGAAGCTCGAAATCGTGCACCGCGACGTCAACGCCACCAATATTTTCGTGACGTACGAGGGTGAAATAAAAATCATCGATTTCGGCTTGGCGAAAGCCGCCAACCGCGCGTCGAAAACCTCGGGGAGAATCATCAAGGGAAAAGTTGCGTACATGTCCCCCGAGCAAGTCGTCGGGGCCCACGTCGACCGACGCACGGACATTTTCGCATTGGGGGCGACGCTTTGGGAGCTCGGCTGCGACAGGCGCCTCTTCAAGCACGCCGATCAGGCCGAGACACTCAGGCGCGTTCACGCCGCCGAAGTACCGGATCCCACGCACATCGTGGATGGGTTTCCCCGCGAGCTCTGGCGCGTGCTCCGTCGGGCGCTGGCGCGCGACAGGGGCCGCCGATACGACACGGCGGCAGAATTCGCGCGAGAGCTCGACGCGTTCGCGAGAAGCGGAGGGACGCGCGCCGACCCAAGCGCCCTCGCTCGCACGATGCGAGACCTGTTCACGCGCGAGCTTGCGCGTCCGACGCCGTGGAGTGCAGGCGGGCCGGGAGCCGCGGATCGTGCGGCGGTCGACGTACGGGGAGTCGAGGAAGTCGACTTGGCGTGTTCGACGTCGAGCGCCCTCGCCGAGGCGACCCGAGCTGCACCGTCGGACGGGTTTCGCCAGCCCAAAGGCGTGCGGAACATGATCGCCGCCGCGGTGGTGGTTGCCGTCGTCGTCGCATCGGTCGTTTTGTTCCGTTGAGCCATGCGGCCGTTCCTGTTCGCATGTGCAACAATCGTCGTGCTGAGTTTTCCGTCAACGGATACGACTTCGCCGATTCCGGTCGAGGCGCGCGGTTGCTGCTCACACCATGGGGGCGTCGCGGGCATCTTCCGAGCTGCGGCGATCTCGGCGACCTTGCGCCCGACGCGGTGCTCGTTTCACGCGCGTCGCTCTCAGGGGCATCGGACAGCTGTTTCTTCGATGTCGACATTAGCGGGCTGTCGCTATCCACCGGGACGTTGGATGGCGGGGTGTTGACGCTTCCGAACGGGTGCTCCGGGAGCTTCGGGGTCTCGTTCCAGCCAGGCTTTGCGCCCGTCCTCGACAACGGCTTGGACGACGCAGGAGAACCGCAGTGGTGGTTGGCCCGTGGTTTCACGCCTATCGGCGACGCCACCGCTTGCCCCGACGCGGCGCAAACCGCGTGCATTGACGCTTTTATCGCTCGCAACGTCCGCCTCGGACAGTAGGCGCGTTCTCCGCCCGAGCGGCAGGAGTCGGTCGGCTCGGGCCACGCAAGTGACGAGCGGACCGTGGGCGGCGATGCGGGAGGTCCCGCGGTGGCCAGCGCGCGCCTCTTCTGATTCCATCGGCGGCCGGGCCACCGCATGAAAGGTCGTCGCGTCTTCACCGCCAAGCTCGAGAGCGACCACACGGGCATGAGCCACGTCGACGTGCCTGCGTCGGTTAGCAAGGCGATTGGGCGCGCGAAGGCGCCCGTGGAGTTCCGCATCGGGCGCAGCGAGCCGTTTCGGGGGACGTTCATGCCCGCGGGTGGCGGGGGGCACCGGCTCTTCGTGAGCAAGGCGACCCGCCGCGCCGCGGGCGTCGAGCCGGGCGATCGCGTGCGCATCACCGCGGTCGTCGACGACGGCCACCGCGAGGTGCCGATCCCGCCCGACCTGCGCGAGGCGCTCAGCGATGCGGGCGTGCTCGACGCGTGGGAGGGGATGCCCCCAGGCAAGAGGGAGC
This sequence comes from Polyangiaceae bacterium, assembly GCA_049578005.1. GTDB lineage: Bacteria > Myxococcota_A > Polyangia > Polyangiales > Polyangiaceae > Palsa-1150. The sequence continues at coordinate 4,508 of JBAULD010001018.1, read as the reverse complement.
ACATCCTCTCGTGGGTCGAGAAGGCGGTGCATGAGGCGACCAGGGAGAAGAGGATCGTCAGGTCGGTCGAGGAGGCGTTGAAGGTGCACGAGAGGAGGTTGGACCGAGGGACGATCCTCTGAAGATCAAGCAGCGCGCTGGACACGCTACTTTTCAGACGACTGAAGGCGGGACTCGAGCCAAAACCAAGGCGTTTCTCGTACCGAAGGAGGGACTCGAACCCTCACACCCTTTCGGATGGCGGATTTTGAATCCGCTGCGTCTGCCATTCCGCCACTTCGGCCCGGACCCGGGCACCCTCTAGCACGAAAGCGCATGAGATCGGGGTGACCCTATTTGCAATTGCCGCTCGTGCCTCGCGGTCTGGGTTTTCTCTTCGGGCGGTCGGCAAACGGCGTTCGGTGAAAGTCCGGCGAAAAATCGTCGGTTCTCGCCTGGCCTGACTTGCCGGAGTGGCGGAACCCTTGTACCTTCCTTCCCCTCGATGCCCAGCGAAGCCATTCAGTGCAAGCCTCTCGAAGTCGTGGTCAGCGACCGCGGAATTGAGCGCGCAATCAAGATGCTCAAGCGGAAGCTCGCGTCCGAAGGCGTGCTCCGCGAGCTGAAGATGCGCCGTCATTATATGAAGCCGAGCATCAAGCGCCGCAAGAAGCAGGCAGAAGCGGCTCGGAGGCGGCGCAAGCGGGCCAAGGTCGACGCGACGGCGGCGACGATTCAGAAGCCCTAGGCTTCGGTCGAGTCGATTTTCGCTTCGGTCACTTGGCCGCAGCGATCGCTTCATCGAGCGTGAAGACGCCCTCGTAGAGCGCGCGGCCCACGATGCACGCGGTGATCCCAGCGGCCGAAAGCGCACGGAGGTCGTCCAGCGACCCGACGCCGCCCGACGCGATGACCGGGACCTGCGTGCAGGCGGCGATCTCCGCCGTGGCCTCCACGTTCGGGCCGGTGCGCATTCCGTCTCGGGCGACATCGGTGTAGAGCACCGCTGCGAGGGCGACGTCGCGGAACGAGCGAACGAGCTCGGTGGCCACGATCCGCGTAGCGCGAGTCCAGCCGTCGACCGCGACCAATCCGGCGCGCGCGTCGACCGCGAGGACGACCTGGCCCGGATATTCGGAAGCAATCGCCCGCACCATGGCGCCGTCGCTCACGGCAGCCGAGCCGAGCACGACGCGCGAAGCCCCGAGCCCTTTGTAGCCGACGAAGCTTTCGCGACTCCGCACACCGCCTCCGACTTGAACGCCGGTGCCGAACGCCTCGACGATGCCACGCACCGTTTCGCGCTGCAGCGGCTGGCCGGCGCGCGCTCCTTCGAGGTCGACGACATGAAGCCAAGGGACTTTCCCGCTCCAGCCGCGTGCCCGTGCGGGCGGATTCTCGTCGTAGACGGTCACTGCGTCGTAGCGCCCCTGGAGCAGGCGAACCGCCTTTCCTCCGAGCAAGTCGATCGCGGGAATGACGATCACGATGCGATGAACCTCTCCAGCAGGGCGATCCCGGCGCGCTGGCTCTTCTCCGGGTGAAATTGGCACGCGAAGACGTTCTCGAACGCGATGGCACTCACGAAGCGCTCGCCATAGTCGGTGGTGGCCGCCACGATCCGCCGATCGCTGGGCGCTACGACGAAGCTGTGCACGAAGTAAAAATGTAGCGGCGGCCCCGCAGCGAGCAGGCCGCGGTTCGCGGTGGTGTCGGCCTCGTTCCACCCGACGTGAGGCACTTTGCGGGGGGTTCCGGTCGCCGGGTCGATTCCCGCCTGGAGCTTCACGACGTTACCCTCGAAGAGTCCGAGTCCTGGGCAGCCCGGGGCTTCTTCGCTGGCGTCGAACAGAACCTGCAGTCCCATGCAGATGCCGAGATACGGGCGCCCCGAACGCAGGTGCTCGCGCACCGCCTGACCGATCTCGCCGGAAAGGGCGCGCGCGTAGTCGCCGAAGGCGCTTTGGCCGGGCATGACCAGCTTGTCTGCTGCGCGTACGCGCGCGGGATCGCCGCTGACTTCGATGTGCGAACCGCCGTCGCGCGCCTCCCGCGAAGCTTCGACGAGCGCGCGCTCCACGCTGCGTAGGTTGCCGAGCCCGACGTCGCACACGACGATGCGCACTCGTGCCCCATACCACGGCGCGGCATCCCCGACACAAAAGCGATGCGCGCTGCAAAAAATTGGCACCTGGATTCCGGCGGCTCAAGCGTGGTAATCGGACCGCCGCGGGGCGTCCGCGAGCGAACGACAAAACGTGAAACGACAGGTCTGAGGAGGGAGAATGACGATGTCTCGTAAATTCTGGCAGCGGGTTTCTTGGCCGATTGTTTTCGCGGGGGCATTGGGACCGTTCGTGGCGAACTGCGGCGGGGCGATGCCGTCGGCTCCTGGAGCCGCTGGCGGCGGAGCTCCGCTGGGCGGTCTCCCCGGCGCGGGCAACTGTCCCGACATGGCGAAGATCGAGGCGATCGAATCGTTCGATTTCGAGAAAGAGTTCAAGCTGAAGGCCGACGTGGCCGTCAAGATCAAGGCCGGCGTCGAAGCGGCAGCCGAGATGAAAGCGCTGTCGGACAAGATCGACGGCGACCTCAAAGTCGCGTGCAGCACTCTAGCCCACGACCTCGGGGCGCAAGGCGATTTCAAAGACGGACAGGAAGCGTGCAAGGCCGCCAGCAAGGCCATCGGAGACGCGAAGGCCAAGCTCGGCCCGAAGGCCGAAGTCCGCATCGACGCGAGCGAACCGCACTGCGGCGTGGAGATGAACGCCTACGCCGACTGCGCGGGCCACTGCGACGCGACGGTGAAGCCCGGCGCGGCCGAGGTCAAGTGCGAGCCCGGCAAGCTTCAGGGGCAATGCTCGGCGAAGTGCTCGGGCGAATGCGAGGCGAGTGCTGCGGCGCAGTGTACGGGCGAATGTCACGGCTCGTGCGACGCGGACATCAAGGGAAGCTGTTCGGGCAAATGCACGGGCAAGTGCGACGGCAAGGTCCTCGACGCGAAGGCCAACGGCAGCTGCAGCGGCACGTGCGAAGGAAAGTGCGACGCCGAGGTCAAAGGCGAGTGCAAAGGCAAGTGCGGCGGCGAGTGCAAACTCAGCGGGTCAGCCGAGTGCAAGGGCACTTGCACGGGTAGCTGTTCGGCGCAGATGCAGGCACCCAAGTGCACGGGCAAGGTCGAGCCTCCGCAAATGAGCGCGGAGTGCAAGGCCAAGTGCGACGCGAGCGTGCAAGCCAAAGCGGAGTGCACGCCGGCGCACGTCGTCGTCCGAATCGTGGGGGGCAACGACGCGCAAGCGGAGGCCAAGTTCCGAGCGGCGATCGAGAAGGATCTCGGCGCGGTGATCAAGGTCGCCGTGGGTACGGGCAAAGGCGCGGTCGAACTCGCCGACAACATGAAAGTGGTCATCGAAGGCGTACAAGGCGGTCTTCAGGCCGCCGGTGATCCATTGACGGTCGGTAGGCTGACCGCGTGCGTGGAGAAGCCCTTCAAGGGCGCGCTCGACGCGGTTACGAGCGTGAAGGCCAGCGTGAACGTTTCCGTGAGCGTCCAAGCAAGCGCCAGCGGTAGCGCCAAGGCAGGCTGAAAAGCGATCAGCGTCGAACCCCTCGTCTATACGTCCCCCCGCGCGCGTCGCGGGGGGACCTGAGGGGACCTGACAATGGGGGCGCACCCGAGGGGGTTTACGCAACGAGGACGGTGCCGACGCTTCCCGGGTCGGCGACTTCCCCCGCGAGCTGACCGGGGCCGAGTCGGCCGACGATGTGGACGGACCGAACCCCTTGGGCGATCGCCGCAAACGATTCGTCGAGCTTCGGGATCATCCCTTTCGTCACGACGCCGTCGGCGATCGCTTTGCGTCCTTCTGCGACGGTCATTCGTGCGATGCGCGACGAGGGGTCACGGATGTCGCGAAGAACTCCCGGGACGTCGCTGACGAGGATGAGGGACTTCGCCGCGAGGGCGACGGCGAGGTGGCAGGCCACGACGTCGGCGTTGATGTTGTAGCAGCGCCCTTGTTCGTCCGCGCCCAGACACGCCACGACCGGTATGTAGCCGGCGTCGATCAACAGCGCGAAGAGGTCGTGGTTGACTCCCGTGACGTCCCCGACGTGCCCGAAGTCGATCGGATCGGGCCCTCCGCCGCTCACGACACGAGGTGGCCTGCGGGTCGCGCGCACCGCCAGCGAGCTGGCCCCGTGCAGCCCGACGGGCCGCAGCCCGGCCGCCACGAGCGCCGCGCAGCCATCGACGTTGACCTTTCCCGCGACCACCATCTTGATGACTTCCAAGCCCTGCGCGTCGGTGATACGGCGGCCGGCGACGATCTTCGGGGTTTGCCCGAGTCTCTCTTGAAGCTCTGTCGTCTGCGGACCCCCGCCGTGCACGAGCAACACCCGGTCGCCGCGCCGCTGCACCTCGCCGATACCGTCGGCGATGGTCGCCATCGCTGGCGACGCAACGACTTCGCCACCCACCTTGATGACGACGCAGTCGCTCACGGCCATCCCCCTGGATCCTCCAGGGT
>JBAULD010001017.1:0-4266 GCA_049578005.1 Polyangiaceae bacterium | reverse complement strand
GGGTCGTACCGTGCGCTCCTGCAACGCGCGAAGCAGCTTGGCCTGCATTCCCGCCGGCATCTCGCCGATCTCGTCGAGGAATAGGGTTCCCCGGCTCGCCCTGATGAAGAGACCGGGACGCGCATTTCGGGCGTCGGTGAAGGCGCCTTTCGTGTGTCCGAAAAGCTCGCTCTCGAGCAGCGGCTCGGGCATCGCTGCGCAGTTGATGGCGACGAATGGCCCGTCCTTGCGCCCGCTCTTCGCGTGGAGCGCCTTGGCGACGAGCTCCTTTCCCGTTCCGCTCTCGCCGGTGATGAGCACCGTCGTTTCGGTGTCCGCCACCCGCGTGATGAGCTCGCACATCTTGAGCATCGCCGCGCTCGTGCCGAGAATCTCGTCGAAGCGCTGCGTGACCTCGACTGCCTTGCGGAGGCGCTTGACCTCCTCTCGAAGAGCGCGGTGCTTAAGGGCCCGCTCGATGGTAAGCGCGAGATCGTCCATGTCGAACGGCTTGGTCACGAAGTCGTAGGCCCCCGCCCGAATGGCGGCGATTGCCGTCTCCATGTTTGCGTAGGCCGTGATGACGATGACCGGCATGTCCTCGCGTCGACTGACGAGCTGGTGACAGAGCTCGACGCCGCTCATGTCGGCCATATTGACGTCGGTAACGACCAGCCCGAAATCCTCGCGCTCGAAGCGAGCCAGAGCTTCATGAGGCGACGTCACCGACGTCACGTCGAACTCCCTCCGGCGAAGCTCGAGTTCGAGTACCTCGCACATGCTGCGATCGTCGTCGATGATGAGGATTCGGCGCTCCATGGCTCCGTGGGGGGGTTGGGGAAGGACTGTATGGCGAGCGCTTCGAGCGCGCCAGGTCTCCCCTCACAGTGTGTAGAGAGGTCCAGTGTTCGGCCTGGCGATCCCAGCAGCACCGTCGCCCGACAGAAACCTCACTCGCGTTTGCGCGTTTAATCGAGGCTTGATTATCTGGAGAGCAATGCAAGATTCAGCTCCACTTCGGGCGCGCCGTCGGCTCGAGGCGGCGCGGCACGGACGGACGGCATAGAGTCGAAGATGACCACCCTTTTTATAGAGGCTTTGCGTGAAGCGCGGGCGACCATCGAGGCGGCGCGCCCGCAGGCGTCTACCGCCGAGCCGGGGGAGGCAACCGTGGCACGAAGGCTCCTGAGCGAGCTCGACGACGCCATTGCTCACCTCGATGGTAGCGAATTCGGAAAAGATCTCGTTTCGATTGTTTGCCACGATTTGAAGGACCCCCTCGCATCGATCGTGATGGGCGCGGGTTTTCTGCGGAAGACGATCCCCGCCGACCAGAGTGCAGCCCGGCGCGTCGTCGACGCTATCTCGAGATCAGCCGATCGCATGAGTCAGTTGATCAGCGACTTCCACGATCTCGCGAGGCTCGAGGCTGGCGCGCTTTCCTTCGATCCGCGGCGGTGCGAAATCGTGCCCATTCTGAGCGGCGCGATTCGGTCGTTCGAGGCCGAGGCACGGGAGCGGAGGTTGGAAGTGACGCTCACCGCCGAAGGCGAAAGACTCGCCGTGATGGGCGACCCCGTTCGGTTGACGCAGCTCGCGTCCAAGCTCATCGCGAATGCCGTGAAGTTCACCGCGCCCGGCGGCCGCGTGCTCGTCCACGCGTCCGAAGTGAACGGGCGCGTGCGAATGGCTGTGAACGATACCGGTCGCGGCATTCCAGCCGATCGCTTCGGTCGACTGTTCGACTATGCCGCCAACGCACGACGCACTCCGCGCGACGGTCCCGGCCTCGGCCTCGCGATCGTCCGTGGCCTGGTCGATCTGCACCACGGCGACATCACCGTCGAGAGCAGGGTCGGCGAGGGAAGCACTTTCGCGGTCGTGCTGCCGCGGGCGAGCGCCAACGCGACCCCGAGTATTGCTTAGCGCGGAGGTGGTAGCATGCCCCGCAGCGATGAAAAGCACACGCACCGAATCGGACAGCATGGGTCAGGTCGAGGTACCGGCGGACCGGTACTGGGGGGCTCAAACGCAACGTAGCCTGCAGAACTTCAAGATCGGCGGCCAGCGCTTCGGCCGTCCCGTCATCCGCGCGTTCGGGATCGTCAAGAAGGCGTCGGCGCTCACGAACGAATCCCTCGGCAAGCTCGACGCGGCAAAGTGCGCGCTGATCGTTCGCGCTGCCGACGAGGTCATCGACGGTAAGCTGGACGCGCATTTCCCCCTCGTCGTTTGGCAGACGGGAAGCGGCACCCAGTCGAACATGAACGCCAACGAAGTGATCGCCAACCGAGCGATCGAGATGGCGGGCGGGACGATGGGCTCGAAGAAGCCAGTGCACCCGAACGACGACGTCAACCGGTCGCAGTCGTCGAATGACGTGTTTCCCACAGTGATGCACGTGGCGGCAGCCCTCGAGATTCGCGAGCGCCTCCTCCCCGCCGTTGCGGAGCTGCGAGCGACCCTAGAACGAAAGGCTCATGCCTTCGGCGACATCGTGAAAGTCGGTCGTACGCACCTCATGGACGCGACGCCCCTGACGCTCGGTCAGGAGTTCGGCGGATGGGCGGCTCAGCTCGCGTTCTGCGAGCGAGGCCTCGAGCATACGCTTGAGGGACTCTACGAGCTCGCGCTCGGCGGCACGGCCGTCGGCACCGGGCTGAACACCCACCCGAAGTGGGCCGAAGGTGTCGCGGCAAAGATCGGCGAGCTCGCCCGCGCCCCGTTTCGCACCGCTGCGAACAAGTTCGCCGCGCTTGCCGGGCACGAGGCGCTCGTCGCGGCCAGCGGGGCGATGCGCACCCTCGCGGTCGCGTGCTTCAAAATCGCCAGCGACGTCCGCCTGCTCGGTAGCGGGCCGCGCTGCGGACTCGGCGAACTCGCTCTGCCGGAGAACGAACCGGGGAGCAGCATCATGCCGGGGAAGGTGAATCCGACACAGTGCGAAGCGATGACCATGGTGTGCGCCCACGTGATGGGAAGCGATGCCGGGGTGGGATTCGCGGCCTCCAATGGTCACCTCGAGCTCAACGTGTTCAAGCCCGTGATCATTCACAACGTGCTCGAGAGCTGCGCGCTGCTCGCCGACGCCTGCGATAGCTTTCGCGCCAACTGTGTCGTGGGCATCGAACCCAACCGCGAAGCCATCGCTCGCCACTTGGAGAGCACCCTCATGCTGGTCACGGCGCTCAACGAGGTCATCGGGTACGACAACGCTGCCAAAGTCGCCAAGCTTGCACACGCGAAAAACGTAACGCTCCGACAGGCGGCCGGGGAGCTTGGCTTGGTCAAGCCCGAGGACTTCGACAAATACGTGCGGCCCGAAAAAATGGTGCTTCCCGGTTAGGTAGCCCCACATGGTGAGCCGGTATGCTCGTTACCTGACCGCGCTGCGATCGAGGGCCTTTACCGGAGGCCCTCCCTGGCCGTCCACTTCAAATGGATGGACGGGATCGACGCTTTTCTCGCCCACGCAATCGTCGACCCAACGGCTGCGGCGGCTGGTGACAGCTCAGAAGCGCGCGCGGCAAAGGCGCTGGGCCTTCAGATTCTAGGCCTGGCAGACGAGCGACCTTCGACGCGCACGTGGCGCGCCCGCAAGCAGGACGGAAAGCTGGTCGGCCTCGTCGTCATTGCCGACACGGCGACGGATCCCGAGCGCGCGCGGTTCGCGGCTGCTGCGGAGCGCTTGCACGCCGCAGGGGCGGTTCCTGGGGTGGTCCGCGTGCACGCCGTCTCCCCCTCGCGCGACGCGTTCGTCGTCGACTTGTGGACGACCGGGTGCGCGACCGACTTGCCTACGCTCAACTGGCCGCCGCGTCGCAGGCTCGAGTTCGTGCGCCGCGTCACACAAGGGCTCGATGCGCTCCATCGCGCCGGCGTCGTGCACGGTTGTTTGTGCGCGGACAACGTCCTCCTCGACGACGACCTGCAGCCCGTCCTCGCCGAGGCGGGTATCGTGTCGGTACACGCGCTCCTGGAGAGCCGCGTAAACGCCGCGAAGTACGCCGCGTTTGCGGCACCGGAGGTCAAGAGCGGTGCCGAGCCCGATACGCGAAGCGACGTCTGGTCGGCGGGGTGTCTACTCGAGCTCCTCGTCGGCGAACGGGATCTGCCGCACGTAGCCGACATCGTTCGGCGCTGCGTGGCCCCGAGCCCGCACGTTCGATATGCGACGGCGGCCGAACTTGCGGCCGCTATCGACGCTGTCGTCGCCATCCTCCCGACCGGCGACCGGATCAGCCGCGTCGGGGCCGCTCCGGACTCCGTCCGCGAACGGCCCTCGCT
>JBAULD010001016.1:0-1750 GCA_049578005.1 Polyangiaceae bacterium | reverse complement strand
GTATTGCCGCTACGACGTCAACGGCGTCGTTACAACTGATTCAGTCGGCCGCCCTGGCAGCCATGGCTTGGAGCGTGGCGGAAGTTGCCCAAGGAGGAGCTTCCGCCTGAGCGACCCTCTCGCCGAGCCAAGGCAACGCGCTCTGTTGGACCCGCAAATCGCCGCATCAGGAAACTCGTCCGGCGGGACAGGTCCGATGATCGTTCGCATGCAGTCCTTGGCCCTTTACTCTTGGACGTATTGTTCAAGGTAACGCGTATGGCCGAGCGCTGGGAGTCGCGGAAAATTGACTATAGAGACCGCGCTGGCAGCGCGGTAGCGTGCTCGCGGCGCGCGATGACATATACCGCAAACAGAAACACTGACCAGACCCGGACTGAAGCCAACGGGACACAAGGAAGCCACGTGACAGACCATTGCAAGCGCAGGTAAACATCGAGGCGCGGGCGTGACTCTATTAACTGTAAGGACTCCGGAGGCGCATCGCAGCCCTCACGAGAGGAGCTTGAGTGTCTAGTTTTTACTCTGATCGGTGGTTAGCGTGGGGCGTGCGCCGCGTCGCCTGTAACCCGGCGAGCCGCCGGCAATTGTTCCGTAAGAGGAGGGACCTTGGGGTGAACCTGTTGCGCTCGGGCCTCGTCCTCCTGTTCATGACTTCGATGTCTGGTTGCAACATGCTCCTGGGCAACGAGACGCACGAGCTGGAGCTCACGTTGGATTCCGATGCGATGACGGCGCGCGACGCCACGAGCGAGTCGGTCTCCTCCGTCGGTGCCCCGCGGTCCGACGCAGGTCTCGACGTCACCATGCCGTACGATAAGAGCGCCGACGCGTTTTTGGAGGGGCAGGGAACCGGTCAAGGAGGCGTCGACGTAGACGCGACGACGGGGGCACCATTCACCGCCGACGCCGCTGCCGTTTGCAAGCCGGGAGACACCCGTGGGTGCGACAAGTATCCGTTCGCGCCGGCAATTCCCGACGAGAAGAATTGCAGCAATGGCACCGCCTGCACGAGCCCATGCAAAAACGGCCTGCAAACCTGCGTTGCCTCAGATACGGGACCGGGCTGGGGCGCTTGCCTCGGGGCTGTAGGCCCAGCTGTTTCCGACACATGTGATCCCGGTAACGACGGAAACTGTGACGGCGTCGCCAACGAGGGGTGCACCTGCACCAATTTCGCTGTGGAAACGTGCGGCGTCGCTTTGGGCGCGAAGGGCGCCTGCGCAAAGGGAAACACCATGTGCGACGGTGGCTCCTGGGGGGCCTGCAGCGTACTTCCGACCAAGTCGGACAACTGCGCGGTGCCCGGTGACGACGCCAATTGCGACGGCCTCGCGGACGATACCTGTCCGTGCACGCCCGGCGACACGGGCACGTGCGGCGCGAAGCTCGGCGCGCTCGGCGGCTGCGCGGGAGGCGTCGCGACCTGCAAGGCCGATGGCACCGGGTGGTCATGCAGCGTCCAGCCGGCGGCAAAGGACACGTGCGATCCGGGGAACGACGCCAATTGCAACGGGACTGCAAACGACGGTTGCGCGTGTATCAACGCGACGACCGGGAGTTGCGCCGCCATCCTCGGATCGAGGGGGGGGTGCGCCGCGGGCACGACCTCTTGCGGGGAGGGAGCGTGGGGCGCCTGCAGCATACAGCCTGTCACGGCCGACACGTGCGATCTGGGCAACGACGCCAACTGCGACGGGATACCCAACGAAGGCTGCGTGTGCATCAACGGCGCGACAGGTTCGTGCGG
>JBAULD010001015.1:0-3362 GCA_049578005.1 Polyangiaceae bacterium | reverse complement strand
CCAATGGTCGTCGTACAACGCGGGGATCAGCGCGGCCACGGCCTCTGCGCCGCCGCCCGCGAGCGCCGTCGCGGCTTCGACGCGCACCTGCCAGTCGCGGTCGGCCAGACGCGCGACGAGATGCGTCACCGTGAGCTCGGGGTGACGCGCCCCTCGCGCGAGCGCGGCGAGCGACAGACGTCGGACACCCGCGTCCTGGTCCTCCAGGCGGGCAAGCAGCGCAGGCACGGCCTCGGGCCGGTGCAAGTACGCGAGGCTGACCACCGCGGCGCGCCGCACGGTGGCCACGGGGTCCGTCAACGCAGCAAGCAACACGCCCATGGCCAATGGCGAGCGGAGCTCTCGCAGACCGACGAGCGCCCACTCGCGGACCTCGGCGTGGTCGTGCGAAGCCGCTTCCACGAGCGGCCCGAGCGCTCCTTCGCCGCGAAACTCGCGCACCGCGGATTGGGCCGCTTCGCGCACGCCCCCGTCGGGATCGGCCAACGAAGCGACGATGATCGGGAGCGCGCGAGCGTCGCCGAGCTCCTCGAGTAAACCCACGGCGAGCTTGCGAACCGTGGGGTCGAGGTCACGAGCGGCGGCGAGCAGCGCCGCGAGGTCCTCCGCGCCGACGTCTTCGCTGTGTTCGATCAACGCGAGCTGGCGCCGCGTGCTGTCGGGATCCTCGAGTGCGCTCTCCAGACGCGTCTTCTGTTCCGTCTGCATGTGTCATCGGACCAGGAAGGGAATCTTCACCGTGATAGCGTCTTTCGGGCAGTCAATCTCGCAGGCGAGGCAGTACCAGCACTCGTCGTAACGCATATGGGCCTTGCGCGTTTCCGGGTCCACAGCCAGGCAGTCTACGGGGCATGAATCGATGCAAATGTGACATCCCGTGATGCACTTGCCGACGTCGACCACGACCGGCACGTCGTAGACGCGCACGGTTTGGGCGTTGCCGGCGCTGGCGGCGTTGGCCGCCTTGATCGTCTCTCGGTCTTCGAGAACGCTCATGACACAGGCCCCTCGACCGCGACACCGTCCTGCGCGCTTACCCGCAGACCCTGATAGGCGGAGAGCTCGTCGCGCGTCATGGGAACGACGTAGTCGTCGACGGGTCGTTTGTAGAGCACCATGTTTCCGTCGGCACCTTTCTTGAGGTTCACGTGGACGAACCACTCGGCGGCGTCGGACTCGGGATAGTCGAGCCGGTAGTGATAGAGACCCCAGCGGCTCTCGGTCCGGAAGAGTGAAGCCCGGGCCGCCATCTCGGCGCAATCGCGGATGAAGCCGCATTCAGCGACGCGCATGGCCTCGTGCGGGTTGCTCGCGCCTACTTCGTCGAGCTCTTCGCGAAGTCTCATGAACGACTCCAGTCCGACTTTCATCCGGTTCGCGGTCTTTGGGGGCTGGAGGTAATCGTTCACCAAACGCCGCACTTTGTATTCGTACTGGTGGTGTGGAACGCCGCGCGGACGTGAAAGCGGGGCCAAGATCCTCGCGCGCTCCGCTTCAACTTGGTCCCCGATCCCAGAGCTGTCCGCGGGCTCCACGTGCTCGACATAGCGAAGCGCGTTGTCGGCGCAAATCTGCCCGCAGGTGAGCGCGCCGAGCAGGTAGTTGTGCGGGACGCACGCCATGTCGCCCGCGGCATAGAGACCGGGGACCGTCGTCTCTCCGCGCTCGTTGACCCATACACCCGACGCGCTGTGGCCGCTGCACAGGCCTATCTCCGAGATGTGCATCTCGACGCAGTCCGTCGCGTACGCGTGTTGGCGCCCGAGGTGGAAGCGACCGCGGCTCGGCCGCTCCGTCCGATGGAGGACGCGCTCGATCTCGGCAAGCGTCTCGGGCGCAAGGTGCGTGAGCTTCAGGTAGACAGGCCCGCTCGAAGACTGAAGCTCGCGATAGAACTCGAGCATCATTTGTCCGCTCCAGTAGTCGCTTTGGATGAAGCGCTCACCGCGGGCGTTGACCGTATGGCCTCCGAGGGGCCCGGTCACGTAGGCGCACGCGGGGCCGTTGTAATCCTTGATCAGCGGATTGATCTGGAAGCACTCGATGCCCGTGAGCTCGGCTCCGGAGTGGTACGCCATCGCGTATCCGTCGCCCGCATTGGACGGGTTCTCGTAGGTTCCATAGAGATAGCCGGAGGCCGGCAGTCCCAGACGTCCCGAAGCGCCGCAGCACAGGATGACGGCCTTCGCGAGGACGACTCGAACTTCGCCCGTTCGCGCGTCGAAACCGACGACGCCGCACGCCCTGCCGCGGTCGACGAGCACACGCGTGGCCACGAAGCGATTCAGGACCCGCACGCCGGCACGTTTGATGACCCGGGTGAGGATTTTCTTGAGATCGTAGCCCTCCGGCATCGGAAGAACGTAGCGGCCTTGATGATGGACCTTCTTGACGTCGAAGTCTCCGCTCTCGGTCTTTTGAAATTTGACGCCCCACCGATCGAGCTGCTGGAGCATCGGGTAGCTGGCGTTGGCGTACGCCAGAACGGCGCGTTGGTTCACGATCCCGTCGTTGGCCGTCGTGATCTCTTTGACGTATTGCTCCGGGGTCGCGTGCCCGGGAACGATCGCGTTGTTGAGGCCGTCCATGCCGATCGCGATGGCGCCGCTGCGCTTGACGTGAGCCTTTTCGAGCAGGATGACGCGCCCTGGCGCAAGATCCTGCTGCGCACGGATCGCCGCCGTGGCGCCCGCGCTTCCGCCTCCCACGACGACGACGTCCCCCTCGATGATCTCGACCATAGATTCACGTCCACCATAACAGAGTGGAGGACGATCGTCGCCGCAAAATAAGAACTTGACAGCTCACACGACGAGTCGCCATACATTGCAACGTCCGTTCGAAGAGACGCCAGAGGCCGGTGCTGCCTCGGGCGAGGAGCTGTGATGCCGATGGCTGTCCGACTGGCGCTGCTGGTGTGCGTGGCCCTCGTCGCCTCGTGCCGGCGCGGCCAACGAGAAGAGGTGTCCGGAGCGACTTCTTCAAGTGAGGCACGCCAGACCCCGACGACCGCTGCAGGTTACGGCAAGCCCGGCGATCCGCTTCACCTCTCGGTCGGGTACCAGCCCTACTATGCCGAGGCTTGGTCGGGCGTCGTGATGAACGGCCTGGCGCTGTGGAAGACGTACCTGCCTGCCGGTTCCACGGTCGAGTTCAACATCGGCCTGCAGGGGGCGATCATCGTCAATGCGATGCTCGCCGGAAAGGAGCAGGTCGGGTACTTGGGCGACATGCCGGCGATCGTCGGCGCGACGAAGCGATCCGTGTCGGACCTGCGGATCGTCGCCAACATCGGGCTCAGTCACGACCAATGCAACATTTTCCTGGCACGCAAGGACGCCCCGACATTTGCGAACGCGGAG
>JBAULD010001014.1:0-1566 GCA_049578005.1 Polyangiaceae bacterium | reverse complement strand
GGCAGCAGCAGCGGCAATCTCGACGGCGGCAGCGGGAGCAGCAGTGGAGCTCACGACGGGGGAAGTGGCAGCGGCGGCCAAGAGGCGGGCGGCCAGGACGCCGGAGTCTTGTGCACCGCACCCGGCGTGCCGGCAGGATGCGTCGATTGTCTCACGAACGCCCAGTGTCCGAAGGCCACGAACGTCTGTCTGGCCGGGACGTGCGTCGCGTGCGCGACCAGCGCTGACTGCGCGGGGACCTCGACCCCGGTTTGCTGGCCCAGCAACCATACGTGCCATGCGTCTTGCGCGGGCGACGGCGGAATTGCGTGCGTCGGGCCGGAAGATCACTGCGACACCGCAACCGGCGCGTGCGTCGGATGCACGAGCAACCAGGAGTGTGCTGCCGACGCCGGCGGATCCGGGCGCCGCCCGGTCTGCGACATGACGACCCTGCAGTGCGTGCAGTGCGTGAGCACGACGGACTGCAACGCCGGCGATGCCGGTACGCGTCTTCTTTGCGATGAAGCGAGCCACGGCTGCGTCGAATGCATCGCGGATAGCGATTGTGCGACCTCGGCGGCCGGTCCGGTCTGCCGTGCCGGCGTGTGCAACCCCGGCTGCACCACCAACACACAATGCCCGATGGACGGCGGAACGCCTATCTGCGATACGGCGAGGAACGCCTGTGTAGAGTGCTTGGCGAATACCGACTGCTCCGGCGACACGCCGTTCTGCCGCACCGCGGGGTTCGGCGGAGGACCGATCATCAATCGGTGCGAAGCCTGTCTGCCGGCTGTGGGAATGGATGCGGGGGTCCGGGGTTGCGACGGAGGAGCCGGATCCACCCGATGTGGGCCCCCTCCCGGCATGCCGGCGGCTCCGTTCGTCTGCCAGTAGTGGCGTTGGTGACGGAACGCTGAAGGCATGGCCATCTGGCCGACGAGCGCCGGGAGAGAGCAGCCATCTCTCCTGGCGCCGGCGGCGCGCTCGTATGGTTAAATCAGGAGTGCGCTCCGGCGTCCGCCGCGCTTGCGCGTCGCGGTCGAAGAGAGCAAAGTTCGTCGCAACAGCGTCTTACGGAAAGAGCTACGTCCCGTAATGACCCTTGCCGTGCGCTGAATCATGTCACCGAGTCAGGAACGACCATGAGAATAGAATTTTGCATTGGCTCGCTCTGTCTGGCGACCCTGGCTTGCGGTCAGAGCTCGAGCGATGGCTCGAATTGGGGGGCTTCGAGCCGCGGTGGTGCCAACGCGACACCCGGAAACGCGGCTCCTCCGCCGGGCGCCTCCCAGGCGTTCGGCAACATCGGAGCTTCGGATGGCGGCACGGCAGGGGCAGGTCTAGTGACGGACGGAGGCGTGCCGACGATGCTCACGGTCACGGTTCGCGACTTCAAGTTCTGGGACATGACAGACGCGGGAGTGACGAATCCGGACTTCCAGAACGAGATCGGCGCCGAGAAGGGAATCGTGGCCACGCAGCTCGGCGCAGACGGTAAGCCGGTTTACGCCGCGAATCCGGCGACGAGTCTGACGACCCACGGTCAAATGTGGTTCGATATGTGGTATCACGATACTCCCG
>JBAULD010001013.1:0-7613 GCA_049578005.1 Polyangiaceae bacterium | reverse complement strand
ACGCAAACCGGGCAGACGAACTACGGTTGCTCGTGATGCCGCGCGTCGCGACGCCGGGCCTCATCGGCCTCGAGGTCGGCCTCGCGTGGAGCAGTACACCGGTCGGCTGGGCGGCCACTCCGGAAGTGCTCGTGCGGGTGGTCGACGGGAGCGCCGCCGCCCAAACGCTCGTGCGCGAAGTCCCGAGCGCGCGGAGTGCACCCGGCCGGCGTCCGGACGAACGTGTCCTTCGCCTGCTCCCACGCGCTCCGACGCGATCATCCACAGTTGCCCTGGTCCGCGCGCTGGCCGCTGCGCTGACGCCAAGGCAAGTGCCGACGGGGGCCGAGCGCGGCTCCCCCCGAGGAGGCCTGACGCGCGGCGACTTTTTGGCCGCGTCATCGAAATCGGCCGCCGGGGTCTCAAACGCAGAGTAGGCTTGTCGTATCGTGACGGGCCTCACTGTCTTCGCGCGTTTGGGCAGTTGCGCCGATGGATAGCGGCTCGCACGACCCCACGTTGGAGTCATCGTGCACCCAGCCCACATCAAAACCATTGCGTTCGTCGTTTTGGCCTCTTCCATTCTGCTGGCCGCGTGCGGTGGCCGCTCCGTGCTCGACGTACCTGTCGACTTGGTCGACGCGGGTGCGCTCGACGGCACGACCAAACCGCCCGTGTGCAGCGCGAGCACTTGCGCGACCGGGTGTTGTGACACGACGGGCACGTGCCGGCCTGGGAACGGGACGAGCGCATGCGGCTCGATGGGTAAGGCGTGCATCGACTGCGTGGCCGCCGGCTTCGAAGCATGCGATACGGCAACCCACGCGTGCAAAGCGGACGCGGGCGTCCAGTGTGGGCCTGGGACATGCGCCGGATGCTGCATGGGCAACGCGTGCTTCATGGGAAGCGACACGGCCACGTGCGGGTCAGGCGGGCAGGCGTGCGTTTCGTGCGCAGCCGTCGGCGACGTGTGCGTCGCTCAGAAGTGTCAGGCCGCGACTCCGCCTCCGCCGACCTGCGGACCTGGAAGCTGCGACGCGTGCTGCCAGGGGCAGACGTGCATGGTCGGAACGACGGCGATGGCTTGTGGAACCGGCGGCGCCCAGTGCGCCGCCTGCCCGCCCGGGTCGACGTGCACGCCGACGGGCGCGGGCGGCGGAGAGTGCCAGAAGCCAGCATGCGGCGCGGCCAATTGCCCGGCGGGCTGTTGCGATGGGATGGGCAACTGCCAGCCCGGCAACGTCGGCGCGCGGTGCGGGCACGGAGGCGCTACGTGCCAGGTTTGCACGGCGGTCGAGTCTTGCTCGAATCAGCAATGCGTGAACGTCCCGCCTCCCACGGAAGCGGGTGGGTGCAACGCGCAAAACTGCCCGACGGGGTGCTGCGACCCCGCCGGCAACTGCGTTCCCGGAACGAACGCTGCGCTCTGCGGCAGCGCGGGCAACGCGTGTCAGTCGTGCATGGCGCAGGGCGAGCAGTGCGTCAACCAGCGGTGCCTCTTCTTTCCCGACGCGAGCGCGTGCAACGCGCAGACGTGTCCGGCCGGATGTTGCGACGGAACCGGTACGTGCGTGACGGGCGTCTTCGACACGCAGTGCGGAAACGTCGGCGGGGCGTGCCAAAACTGCTCGAACTTTGGCTCGACGTGCGTCAACCAGCGTTGCTTCCAAGTCTGCAACTTCCAGACGTGTCCGAACGGGTGCTGCGATCAATCGGGGAACTGCAGGCCGGGCACCGCTGCGACGCTGTGCGGGACCTTCGGCAATTTTTGCCAGGATTGCACGCAGTCGAACGACTATTGCACCGATCAGCAATGCCAGTTCTTCGCGCCCGATGCCGGGATATGCAATTCGCAAACGTGTCCCTCCGGCTGCTGTGATCAATTGGGAACCTGCCGGCCGGGCAGCGGGGCGACGCTCTGCGGAGGCTTCGGCCAGTTTTGCCAAGATTGCACGCAGTCGAACAACTACTGCACCGACCAGCAATGCCAGTTCTTCGCGCCCGATGCCGCCACGTGCGACTCGCAAACATGCCCCTTCGGCTGCTGCGACCCGTTGGGCAACTGCCAACCGGGCTCGCTGAGCAGCGCGTGCGGCAGCAACGGGAACGAGTGCCAGAATTGCAGCAGCCAGTTCATGGGGTCTCAGTGCCTCAATCAGAACTGCCAGTTTGGGGTACTCGCCGATTCGGGGGTTTGCGACTCGCTGACGTGCCCTACCGGTTGTTGCGACAACTCGGGCGTCTGCCAGCAAGGGGTGACCGGTCTTTCATGCGGCAACCTGGGCGCCAACTGCCAGAACTGCCTTTCGAACGGCGATTATTGCTCCGCCAAGCAGGAGTGCGTCCCGCCGCCGGGCGACGGCGGCACGACGTGCAACGCGCAGACGTGCCCGTTCGGGTGCTGCGACGCGGCCGGCACGTGCCAGGTCGGGTTCAACATCAACACCCAGTGCGGCGGCGGCGGGAACCTCTGCCTCGATTGCACGAAGTACGGCGCCACCTGCTTTGGTCAGACCTGCTATAGCCCAGACGGATCGTCGCCCTGCTCCCAGAGCTGCTCCGGATGTTGCGACTCAGCAGGGAACTGCCAGGGCGGGTTCCTCGATACGCAGTGCGGGCAGAACGGGGGAGCCTGCCAGAACTGCGCGACGCTCAATCCCGCCTCGACGTGTGACGTGGTCGTTCAACCGCGCGTCTGCGCGAGCCAGCAAACGGTTTGCCCGGGTGTTTACCCGGCATGCCCCGTGCCTCTGCAAGAGCCGAAACCCACCCGACAAATGGCGTGTTCGACGGCCGATCTGCAGAACGCCGCCGCGGCCTGTTCGGGCGGTGCGGCGACGACCTCGTGCAATAACTTCTTCAACTCCGTGAATACGGCGTGTGGCACCTGCTTGACGCCCTTCGACGTCGACTTCGTCGTCCAGAGCGGAGTTCGGCTGTGCGTCGCGCCGTTCGTCGACGCGACCTGCAACCACAACAGCGCGTGCATCGCGGACTGCACCGCGGAGAGTTGCTACAACTGCCCGGACAGCCCGTCGACTACCGCTTGCGAGACCCAAGTACAAACCGGCACCTGCGCGACGTACGTGCAGGCCGATTCGTGCGTCACCCAAGCTCTCGCCGGGACGGGCGCCGTGTGCAATCCGGCCACGTACCAGGGAAACTTCGGCGGGTGGCTCCAGGCGGTCGGCGCGAAATACTGCGGCCCGTGACTCCGGGCTAGGGCCCGGAAACCGAGTCCGGGCCGCAGCGCCGGGTTCGCGAAGCCATCGGCGACCATCGGCGAAAAGGAGCAGGCTTCTACGTGCTATAGCCCTGCCCTGCACCAATGGATTCGAACGCCTCCCGCGCCCACCGGCAGCAGGCCCTGGCCGCGTACGTCGAGCCGCTCGCAGTCGGCAAGCGCGTCGCGGTCTTCGGCGATGCGTCGTTGAGCCTCGGTCCTCGGATCGCGGAGCTCGGCGCCCGATCGGTGCAGTTGTGGGATCCCGATCCCGAGCGCGCGCGCCGCGAGGCCGAGCTCGCTCCCCGAGGCATCCTGGTACGACCGCTCGCGGGACGGGGCCCGGGTTCCGGCGAGGCCAGCGAACCGCGGGGTGTATTCGACCTGGTCGTCATCCCTGACCTCGAAGTCTTCGACGACGCGGTCGATCTCCTCGCACGGGTGCGCGGTCTCGTCGGCGACGACGGTTCTGTGCTGGTCTGCGCGCCCAA
Source organism: Polyangiaceae bacterium (assembly GCA_049578005.1). GTDB lineage: Bacteria > Myxococcota_A > Polyangia > Polyangiales > Polyangiaceae > Palsa-1150. The sequence continues at coordinate 3,920 of JBAULD010001013.1, read as the reverse complement.
TCGGGAGGGCGAAGAGGACTCCGGGGCGTTCGACTACTACGAGCTTTTCGATTTGGTCGCGAGCGAGTTCCACGACGTGACCATGATCGCGCAGCTGCCCTTTCAGGGCGTCGCACTCGCCGAGCTCCTCGAAGAAGGGGAGGAAGACTCGCCCGCGGTCACGGTCGACACGCAGCTCGCCGGATCCAACCGCGCCCCCGAAGCCTATCTCGCTCTCGGCAGCCAGCGCGGCGTGCGCCTCGATCCGTATGCCATCGTGGAGCTACCTCCAGGCATCGCGCCGGACCAGGAGTCCGAGGACGTCGAGACAGCGCGCATTTCACTCGCCCAGGCCGCGATCCGAGTCGCCGGGCTGGAGGAAGAGGTCGAAGATCTGCGATCGCGCATTCCGGAGCTCGAACGGGGCGTCCGGACGGCGGTGGGGCTCGAAGATGCCTTGCGAGAGCGTTCGCTCCGCGTCGCGGAGCTCGAGGCTGCAGTCGCCGCGCGGTCGCGGGACGTCCTCGATCTCTCCCGAGAGGTGCAGCAAGTTCGTGCGACGCACGAGGCGGAACGCGCGGGGCTGGCCGCCCAGCTCGAAGCAGTCCTCATGCGGGCTGAACGCGCGGAGCGCGCGCTTGCCGCGTCCGAACCCGAGCAAGTCCGAGCGGCGGAGCGGCACGCCGTCGAGCTCGCGCGCTACGAGGAAGTCCTGCGGGATCGCGCACAAGCGATGCGCGCGCTCGAGGCGGAGCTCGTCCGTCGAGAACGGATGGTCCGGGAGCTGGTCGACGCCATCGAAGAAGCCGGCCAGGCGGGCGTCGCGCCGCCTCCCCAGCCGGCGTACGCCCCTGACAAGGAGGCGACTCCGGAATACGTCGCACATCGGGCGCCTCCCACGCCGCCACCTCCAACGCCCGAGTCCCACCCGGAGCTCTCGCCGGAATACGCCGCCCTGGTCGAAGCCAATGCCCAGCTTCGCCAGAAGCTCGACGCCCTCGCCCTCGATCTCGCGCGACGCGAAGGCGAAGCGCAGGCAAGCGCGTGGGCCATCGCAGAGCTCGAGCGTCGATTGGAGACCGAGTCCGCCAAGGCCCCGCCACCATCCGAGGCCCGCCCGCCCGAACCCCCGGCCTCCTCCGACGACGACTCCGAGGCCAAGCGCCTTTTGGCCGCCGCGTTGGACGAGCTCGACGTCCTACGCCGGGCCCTCGCCCAGGAGCACCAAGCACGGATGCAGGCGGAATCCGCCCGAGAGCCGGTCCAAGAACGCGCGCAAGAGCGCGCACAAGATTGACATGCCTCGGTCGAGGCTTAATTTGACGGTGCCCGAGCGCCCCTGGGATGCCCCAGGCGTGTAGGTATGGCGCCGAAGAGACCCGAACCATCGATGTCTTCCAAGCGCGACTACTACGAAGTCCTGAGTGTTTCGCGTGAAGCGACCGGCGACGACTTGCGAAAGGCGTACCGGCGCGAGGCCCTCAAGCACCACCCGGACCGCAACCAGGGAGATGCCGGGGCTGAAGCGAAATTCAAAGAGATCAACGAGGCGTACCAAGTCCTCTCCGACGAAGAGAAGCGTCGAGTGTACGACCAGTTCGGCCACGCCGGCCTCGATGGTTCGGCGGGGGCATACGGCGGGATGGGCGACGTGTTCGCCCACATGCAAGATCTCTTCAGCGAGATGTTTTCCTCGCCCATTCAGTCGGGGCAAGCGCGCCGCGGCGCCGACCTGCGCGTCCAGGCCCGGCTATCGCTCCGAGAGGCCGCTTTCGGGTGCAAACGCGAGCTGAACGTGCGCGCTCCGGCGACGTGCGCGGACTGCGCGGGCAGCGGGGCAAAGGCGGGTTCGAAGCCGGAGACGTGCGCCCAGTGCCGGGGCTCCGGGCAGGTGTCGAACGCGCGCGGTTTCGTCATGTTCACTTCGACCTGCGGACGCTGCCGGGGGGCGGGCCGCGTCGTCAAACATCCGTGCCCGACCTGCGGCGGACAAGGGGCGGTCGAGCGTCCGCGCAAAGTGAATGTCACGTTTCCTCCGGGAATCGACGCGGGCCAGCGGCTTCGCGTCACGGGCCAGGGGATGCCGGGGCCCAATGGCGCGGCGGCGGGCGACCTCTACGTAGAAGTCGACGTGGAGGCCGACCCCCGATTCGAGCGCGATGGGGCCGACCTCGTCGAGCGCGTGCATGTCCTCTTCACCGAGGCGGCGCTCGGCGCCGAAATCCAAGTGGAGGCGCTCGAGCCGGAGGAGGAAGAGGCGGCAATTCCGCTCTCTCTGCCGCCTGGAACGCAGTCCGGAGAAGTCTTCACGGTCAAAGGCCACGGCATTCCCAGGTTGGACGGGCGCGGTCGGGGGGCGCTGATCGTCGTCGTTCAGGTCGACGTGCCCAAAGCGCCCACGGCGCGGGCGCGCGAGCTGCTCCAGCTTCTCGACGAGGAGCTGCGGAGCGGGAGCGTGACGACGGGCAAGCGAGCCGCCGCCGCGAAGTAGGCGCACCGGGGGGTCGGCGGTGTCGGTGGACGTCGAGGCGCTCAAGGCAAAGCTCGCCCAGGTGTCGACCCTTCGGCCGACTGGCCGGGTGCTTGGGGTCACGGGGCTGAGCCTTCGCTTCATGATGCCGGGGGTGCGGATCGGCGATGTGGTGACGGTGCGGCGGCGGGGCGCGCCGCTCGCATGCGAAGTGGTCGGCTTCGATCGTGGGGAGGCGATCGGGATGCCGCTCGGAGGGCTGGGTGGGGTCGGGCCAGACGACGAGGTGGAGTCGACGGGCGGCCCGTTTCAAGTGCGCGCGAGCGAGGGGCTGCTCGGACGCGTCTTGGACGGCCTGGGGCGACCGTTCGACGGTGGGTCGCCGGTCGAGGGGGAATGGGTGCAAGTCGACCGCGATCCCCCCGCGGCGCTCGGCCGTCGGCCGGTGGCGAAGCCTCTGGCGACCGGGGTGCGCGTCATCGACGGCCTGCTCACGCTCGGCGAAGGGCAGCGCGTCGGCCTCTTCGCGGGCTCCGGCGTCGGAAAGAGCTCGCTCCTCGGGGCGGTGGCGCGTGGGGCGGAAGCCGACGTGGTGGTCGTCGCCCTGGTCGGAGAACGTGGTCGCGAGGTGGGCGAGTTTCTCGAACGGGCGCTCGGAGCCGAAGGTCGGCGAAAGAGCGTCGTCGTCGTCGCCACGAGCGACGTCGCGGCGCTCGAGAGACTTCGCGCGGCCCAAGTGGCGACGGCGTACGCCGAGCACTTCCGCGACCGCGGGGCGCGCGTGCTCCTGCTGGTGGATTCGGTCACCCGCTGCGCGCGTGCCCTGCGCGAAGTCGGGCTGGCCGCGGGCGAGCCTCCCGCCCGTAGGGGCTACCCGCCCAGCGTCTTCGCAATGCTTCCGCGGCTGCTCGAGCGCGCCGGGCAGGGCACGACCGGCAGCATCACCGCGATGTACACGGTGCTCGTCGAGGGGGGCGACATGGACGAGCCCATCGCCGACGAGGTGCGCGGCATTCTCGACGGTCACATCGTGCTCGATCGAGCGATCGCGGCCCGCGGCCGTTATCCCGCGGTGGACGTCACCGTGTCGCTTTCGCGCGTGATGGACGGCATCGTCGGAAAGGAGCACCGCGAGGCCGCCCGGCGCTTGCGCACGCTCGTCGCGACCCACGAGGCCAAGCGCGATTTGGTCTCCCTCGGCGCGTACACGCCGGGAAAAGACAGAGAGCTCGACGAAGCCCTATCCCGCATGGGCCGCATCGAGGCGTTCCTCCGTCAGGACAGCGCCGAGAAGAGCGATTTCGCGGCTACGCTCGGCGCGCTCGTTCAGGCGGTCGCCTAGTCCGCGCCTTCGCGGTTTCAGGGATTCGAAGCACTAGACCCCGATCGCCGACGTGCTACTTCCTTCGCCGCTCGCGATGTCCCTGCTCCAAGTCGCCGGCCTTCGCTTTGGTTACGCGGGTGACCTCCT
>JBAULD010001012.1:0-1656 GCA_049578005.1 Polyangiaceae bacterium | reverse complement strand
GTCGGAATCTCCGAAAGCGTGCTCACGAGGCCTTTGCCGAGATCGATTCTGCGGATTGCTCGGTTGAGTGTGTCGGCCACATAGAGGAGCTTCGACGCGTCGTCGAGCGCCAGGCCCTGCGGTCCGTGGAACCGTGCGGCGGTCATCGCGCCGTCGACGTGCCCGCTTTGACCGGCCGCGCCGGCCAACGTCGTGACGTTGCCCGTCGCCAGATCGACCGCGCGGATCGTGTCATTGCCGGTGTCCGCGACGTAGGCCGTGCTGCCGTCGACCGCGAGGCCTGCCGGGGCCGCAAAGCGCGCCTGCGTCCCGGTTCCGTCGGAGGCGCCCATCGAATTGGCACCCGCGTACGTGCTCACGGTGCCGTCGGCGAGCGTCATCTTGCGAACCACGAAGTTGGCCGCATCGGCGATATACAGAGTACCCGCGCCGTCGTCGTAGAGACCGGCGGGCGAGTTGAAGAGCGCGGCTGCCCCCACGCCGTCCGCGAACCCGGCGACGGTTTCGCTGCCGGCGACCGTGGAGACAGTACCGTCGCTCGCGACGCGGACGATGCGGCTTTCTCCGTTCGTGCCTTCGAGCGACACGAGGACGTCGCTTCCGTCGAGCGCGATCCCCTGCGGGACCGACGGGAAGGTCGCCACGGTCGAGACTGTGCCCGTGCTCGGAACGACTTTGCGCACCGCCATGTTGAGCGAGTCGGCCACGTACACGTTGCCCGCTCCGTCGATCCGCATCGCCTTCGGCTTGAAGAATGCGGCCGCCGCGCCCACGCCGTCGACTAGCGCGGACATCGACGGGTCGCCCGCGACGGTCGAGACTGTCCCCGCGCTCACGTCGAGCATGCGAATGGAGTTGTTGTCCGTGTCGGCGATGTAAAGCTTGCCGGCCGGGTCGAGCGCGATCCCCTCGGGCTCGCCGAAGCGCGCATTGGCTGCCATTCCGTCGACCGAACCGCGCTGACCGGCGGCCCCCGCGATCGTGGTCACCGCGCCGCTGGCGACGTCGATCGCGCGGATTGTGTCGTTCTCGGTGTCGCTGAAGTAGAGTCGCCCGTTCGCGTAGGCGAGCCCGCTCGGAAGACTGAGCGTCGCGGCCGTCCCGATTCCGTCCGTGTCACCAGGATGGCCGTAGGAGCCCGCGAAGGTCGTCACCGAACCGGTGACGCGGTCGATCGCGCGGATGATGTTCGAGTCCGCGACGTAGAGCGTGTGGTCGCCGTCGCCTTCAATCACCCAAGGCTCTTGGAAGTGTGCGGCGACGAGGGTCCCGTCCACCCATCCGCGCCCGCCTGGCTGACCGGCGAGGATGTCGAGTCGGGTCAGTTTGGGTGGTTGAGTCGGGGGGCCACCGTGCGATTCGGAGGAGCCACACGCGATTACGCACGCGAAGAGAGCCAGAGTGACCCGAGAGTGGTGACCACTCACGCCTTCACCGACGCTGCAGTGCGCCTGGCCGCTGTACGAAAAGGCATTTCAAGCTTAGTATATATTGAGAACGCAATGAGGGCCACGAGCAGTTCGCCTCGCGCGCCTCGCGCACGTCCGTCGCGCGCGCCGCGCGTGAGACTGAGTCTGCTCGCCGCGGCGGCCGTTTTGATGCTCGCCGCGTGCGGCGGCGCGGTCGAGCCGCTGTCGCCGCCCGTGAGGCCAGACG
>JBAULD010001011.1:0-1823 GCA_049578005.1 Polyangiaceae bacterium | reverse complement strand
GGCAAGAACGAGCATGAAAAGAACGTAGAGCGCGCCTTCGCTGGCGTCGTAGCCGGAGAGTGTGCTGCGGCCCTTGGCCATGAAGCGGTCTTGGAACTCCACGACGATGCGACTTGTCGGGACGCTCGGAGACAGAAAGCTTCGTTTGGGCTCCCCAGCGGTCACGTTCTTGGCCCAATCGATCATGGATAACGCCTCCCGGATCGCCTGCTCTCCCTTCCGCTGTGTGCCAAGAAGAGCCACTGCTTCCGCGAGTTGACCTCCATAGAGGCCAACCGGACTACGCGGCGCGGTATCCTGAGCGATTCCGCGAAGCACGGGCGTGACTGGGGAGAAGATCGCAAAAGCGTCCAATGTCTCAAGCAGGGATCGAACGTGCGCCGGCGTCCGTTGGCTAGCCCGAATCAGGGTCGTGACGCTGCGGTTGTTCTCCAGCCGAATGGACTGATCTTGCGCGCTGGCTTTGCCGCGTGGCCCGCGCGAGGCGATCGTTTCCGCCTTGTCTTTGAGAGTCTCGTTTCCAAAGACCCAGTACGGACCGGGATGCCGCGTCGGATTGGTGATGTAAGCGTGGTAATCTGCACCCGCCGTCGAATCGGCGCGAAGCGAAATTTTTGACGCTACTCTCTCTTGGCCGAAGCTGCTCTTGTACAGCTCGGGAACGCCCGGCCGAACGCCCCGACGAAGGAGCGCCTGATCGTCGACGGCGCCGGACGCGCAGGCGCCCAAAATTCCGATCGCCTCGAGCAAGCAGCTTTTTCCCGCCCCGTTCGCCCCAACGAATACGCTGACTTGGCCGAGATCGACGCTAGTGTTTTTCAGCGACTTGAAGTCCTTGATGGTGACGGTCTTTAGGTGCCCGGACACGTCGGGAGCGGATGCCTTTGATCTCGAACGAGTGGGGTTGCTCATGGCGGGTCTCGAGATTGCCAGTTATCCGCCATTCAAGCTCGACAGAACAAGTCTTCTTGCTTCGTGTCGGAGGATCTCTTCATTCGCGCCTCGCTGCGTGGGGCTGGCGACTGGATTGCCTTGACGAGCCCGGGCGCTCCTGTACGCATCCCGGCTCGATGGCCTTCGGCCCCGCTCGCAAGGCACTCGCCGCGTTCCTCGCGGCAGCGGTGATCGCCTGCGGTTGGCTCAACCAGGGGCCCTCGGCCGCCCGATACGACGAGCTCCTCGCCGAGTCTCGAGCATCGAAGAGTCCCGTCTTGCGCGCCTGGCTCCCCTTCGCCTTCGCCTACCGCCGCTCCGCGGACGAAGAGCTCTACTTCGCGATCGGAAGCGCGATCCGCGGCGGCCCGTTCGATCGAGACATCCTCCTCTCGAAACGAGGCGACGCATCGAGCGCCTTTCGCAAGCTGCCCCCTGCCGACGGACGCTGGCACGTACCCTACGCGGAAGTACCCTTCGAATACCCGGCGCTCGTCCTTCCCTTCATCCTTCTCCCGGCGCTGGCGGCTGCGACGTTCGCCCAGTTCGCGGCGGGGTTCGGCGCGCTGATGGGCGGTCTTGTCCTCGCGTCGGCGGCGATGGCCATCCGCGCTCGGCCCGAACTCCAGGTCGACGCGCGCGCCCAGCGCTGGTGGCTCGCCGCGGCGCTTTTTTTGGCTCAGGGTGGCCTCCTCATCCAGCGACTGGACGCGGTCGCCGCCGTGTTCCTCGCCCTCGGGCTCTGGGCCGCTGTGCGCCGCAGGCCATTTCTCATGGGCTTGGGCGTCGCCCTGGCCGCCGCGGCGAAGATTCTCCCGGTGCTCGTGCTGCTCCCGATGATGGCCGCGGATCGCGACGCCTGGCGCTCCCGGCGCGCGATCGGCTCGGTG
>JBAULD010001010.1:0-9041 GCA_049578005.1 Polyangiaceae bacterium | reverse complement strand
GCAGTGAGCTTCGTTATGGCGGGAGTGGGCTTTGTTCTTTGGAGACGAAGCCTCGTTCTTGCGGCAGTGAGCCTCGTTGTCCGACGAAAGAACACGACTCAATCGCGTGTGAACCCCTCTCTTTCAGGACCGGGGCTTTCTGGCCGAGGACGGGACGTCGCACGCCGCGGCATGAGCAAAGGCGGCCGACACCCGAGAGTACGTTCCGTTCAATCGAGCTTCGCTGTGCGAACACCGAGCTCGAATGTCGCCGATTGGACGGCCATTGTCGTCAGACTGAGGCTAAAGCCTGTCCGCCCGTCCTACGACGTATAGGGACGTCTTGCTTGCACCTCGACGGCTAAAGATGGCCCCTCGCGACGTCGGCCCACGTTCCGCTCGGCTCCAACTCCAAGTATTTCTTCCAGTGTGGGCGGGCCTGCGTCCGCTCGCCGAGGCGCTCCCAGGCCATTGCCAAATTGAAGTGCGCATCCGCGAACCGCGGATCGCCGGCAAGCGCCCGCTCGAAATGGACAGTGGCGCTTCGCGCGTCGCCGCGCTCCAACATGACGTAGCCGAGATTGTAGTGTGCCTCCGGCTGTTGCGGGTCCACTTCGATCGCAAGCCGGTAGAGCGCTTCGGCGCCGATGTCGTCGCCGCGGCGAAAGCGAATGTTGCCGAGATTGGTATGGGCGATTGCGAGCGATGGGTCGAGTTGCACCGCGCGCTGATAGAGCTCTTCCGCCTTTTCGTACGTCGCCGGATCCTCGTCGAGCGTGCTCGCCTGAACGTACATTTCGTAGGCCGTTCGCGCGCGCGCGGGGCTCGATTCCGGCCGCAGGATGCGCACCACGTCATCGCGGAGCGCTTGCACCTGGAAATCGAGAACCATCTGACCGGTCAGAGGCTCGAAGCTTCCTTCCTCGGCGCGCACCACGACTCGCCGCCCGTCGCCGACGATGCGCAGCTCCTGGAGCGGGCGCGTGACGCGCGGGAGGACTTGACGCAGCACGCCAATGGCCTTGGCGACGTCCCGCAAGCGGATCCGATGGGCCAAGAGTTCACGCGTGGCGCGCAGGGCGATCAAATCGTGGAACGTGTATGCGCGCTGCCGACCGCGCTGCCCGGAAGGCGAGACGATTTCGGCTCGGTCGAGGGAACGAAGCCGCCCCGCGGAGACCCCAAGCAACTTGGCGACTTCACCGCGCGTAAACATGTCGGTCACCGGCTCGCGACTGTCACGCGGCGGTGGAACCGTCCCCGTCGGCGTATCTGGGGCTCGGGCCGGGTCGAGGACGCGCCCTCCTCCGTTTCCGAACGCGACGTGGATCACGTTCGCGCGTTTGCGTCGCTTGCGCTTGTTGCGTCGGGCGGTTCCGTCGGTGGTGCTGGGCATGGTGGACGATGTCGCTAGGGCACGGCTCTTCGGCTCGCGCGTCTCTCTATCAACGGCGCCTGCACGTCGACGTCAATCCTCACTCCGCGGGGGTCGTCGGTCACTCGAATCTCACAGGAAATTCGCCCGAGGCGCGACGGGGCTCGCAGCGACGCCTCGCGCTGCGCCGCGCGCATGGCTCGCACGCGCACGTTGAGATCGCGGGAGGCCAGGGCGACGAGGAGCGCGTGGTCCCCCTTTCCGCGTGTCGGCAAAATGAGGCTTGTCGAACCGTACCAGACGCGCCCGGGCGCTTCGGCACGGACGCCCCCTTCACTGATCGCGTCGGCGCCTTCGAAGAGCTCACGCCAGCGGGCGTCCGACGCCCGCACGAGAAGCGTCTTCCGCGCGAAGACAAGCGGGAGTTCGCGTGCTTTCGCAATCCCAGGGCCGGTCACCATCGGGATCGTGGCAGGGGGAGCGGCGTCAGGCCCACTTTTTACATGCGTTGGCGAGCCGCCGCAACGACGTCCGCCCCCGTTTGGACGTTCACACGCGCGCTTCGGCCGGGGGGTGGTCTTCGAGCGGAACGACGATTTGCTCGACGTGGATGCCGCGCGGAGTCGATTCGATCCATGTGGCGTGAGCGATGCGGGCTCCGGCACCGGGGGCTTCGCCGACGCTCCCCACGTTGACGATGCGTGCTCCGCCGACCATCCGGTCGAAGGGAACGTGGCTGGAGCCGCAAACGACGACGTCGGCCGGGTCGACGCCGAGCAGCGCGTTGATCTCGTCGTCGGTCATGTCGTGGGTCAGCTCTTCCGCGGGGTCGGCGGGAGAGCCGTGCACGAGAAGGAGTTCCCCGCCGTCTTCGAGCGGAACGCGGACGTGCGTCGGCAGGCGCCGGATTCGTTGCAAGATGAGCTCTCCCAGCATTTCGCGCGTCACGCGCATGCGGTCGATCCGCTCGCGTTCATGGTCGCTGCGAGCCCGAAGCGCGCCCGGATCCAAGGTGACGACGGCGCGATCGGTGAGCCCTTGCACCATGGTGGCGCCGGCGCCGGTGAGGCGCCGCCAGGTCTCGAGCGGCTCGGGTCCGGGAAACACGATGTCGCCGGCGACGAGGATCTTGTGAAAGCTCCGGCGTTCGGCGGTCGCGAGAATGGCGCGGAGCGCATCGAGGTGGCCGTGGATGTCGGAGATACAGAGGAGAAGCATGACGGGTAGGGGGGTCGGGGGGAGGAGGATAGCGCGGAGGCGGCCCCCGCCTACCTCCCCGCATCGTCGATTCCTGCGCGGAGCGCACGCACGAGGTGCTCGACGGCTGCTTTTCGCAGCTCGGCCGTCTTCCCATCCTCGATGACGCGCACGATGGCCGAGCCGACCACCACGCCGTCCGTCCCCGCCGCCGCAGCTCGCGCTTTGCCCGCGGTATCGATCCCGAAGCCCACGACGACAGGAAGGCCGAGCTCTTCTCGCAGCTTCGCCGCGTGGGCGCCGGCGCCGCGCGCGTCGATCGCCGCGGTCCCCGTGACCCCCGTGACGCTCACGTAATAGACGAACGGCACGGTTCCGTCCGCAGCCGAATCTTTGACGGCCGCGCTGCTCTGGGCGCGACTCGTCGGCGCGAGCAGCGGGACGACGCCGAGCCCGTGGCTCTTGCAGGCCCGTCGTAGCGGCGCGCTCTCTTCGACGGGCAGGTCGACCACGAGCAACGCATCGACGCCGGCGTCCGCGGCTTCGCTCGCCGCGCGGACTTCACCGCGAACGAAGATCGGATTGTAATAGCCGAAGACGACAATCCCCACATGCGGCTCCGCCGCGCGCAAGGCTCGTGCTGCTCGGAGCGTCGCCTCGAAGCCGCCGCCAGCGGCCAACGCGCGCTGGCTTGCCCGTTGGATCGCCGGCCCGTCGGCTGTGGGGTCGCTGAAAGGCACGCCTAGCTCGAGGACGTCGGCGCCCGCTCGAACGCACGTGCGCGCGAGATCGATGCTCTCTTCGACGCTTGGGTCGCCGACGCACAAGTACGCGACGAGCGCTTTGCGCCTGCCGCGCGCGAAGACCGCCTCGATACGCTTCATTTCCGGTCGACCCCGTCGGGCGGCAGGAGCCTGGCCAAGAACGTCGAAAGGTCTTTGTCGCCTCGCCCGGAGAGGCAAACCGCGAGGGACACCGGCCGGCCTCGCTCGCGTGCGAGATCCCGCGCGACGTCGCCGACGCGCGCAAACGCATGGGCCGACTCGAGCGCCGGCACTATCCCTTCGCTTCGCGCGACGAGGAGCACCGCGGCCAGAGCCTCATCATCGGTCGCCGATACGTACCGGGCTCGCCCGCTCTCCTTCAGCCAGGCGTGCTGCGGACCGACGCCGGGGTAGTCCAGCCCTGCGCTGATGGAGTGCGCCTCGAGGATCTGGCCGCTGTCGTCGCAGAGGACGTAGCTCTTCGAGCCGTGGAGCACGCCCACGCGGCCCGCGCCCAGCGTCGCCGCGTGCCGGCCCGTGGAAACGCCTTCGCCTGCCGCCTCGACGCCGACGAGCGCCACGCCGGGGTCGCTCAGGAAGGCGCCAAACATTCCGATGGCGTTCGACCCGCCGCCGATGCACGCAATCGCGGCGTCGGGCAGCTCGCCCGAGGCTCGCAGGAGCTGCGCGCGCGCCTCGTCGCCGATGACGCTTTGCAAAAGGGCGACGAGCTCAGGATATGGATGGGGGCCTGCCGCGGTGCCCAGGCAATAGTACGTCGTGCGGACGTTGGTGACCCAGTCGCGCATGGCTTCGTTGAGCGCGTCTTTGAGGGTGCGCGATCCGCTCTCGACGGTGAGAACTCGAGCTCCGAGGAGCCGCATGCGGCCGACGTTCGGCGCTTGCCGCGCGACGTCTTCGGAGCCCATGTACACGTCGCAGGGAAGGCCGAAGAGGGCGCAAGCGGTCGCCGTGGCGACGCCGTGTTGGCCGGCGCCCGTCTCGGCGATGACGCGGGTCTTGCCCATCTTCTTCGCGAGGAGCACTTGTCCGAGCGCGTTGTTGATCTTGTGAGCGCCGGTATGGCAAAGGTCTTCGCGTTTGAGCCATAGCCGGCCGATGGATCGCCCGTCAGGGTCGATGACGCGGGCGAGGCGCCTGGCTTCGCCGAGCGGGGTGGGGCGGCCGACGTAGTCCGCCAGCAGGGCGCGCCATTCGCGCTGGAAGGGTTCGGCACGTACGATGGTTTCGAGGGCGTGCGTCAGCTCGTCGAGTGCGGGGACGAGCGTCTCGGCGACGAAGCGGCCGCCGAAGGGTCCGAAATAGCCGTGACTGTGCGGCTGGGGTACGGGTACGGAGGTCATCGAAGCGCTCGGCGGGGTTTGTAGCATCTTGGCGCCGGGATCGCGGGCGTACTCCTGAAAAACGCTCGAGGGGCGCACGCAGCGGTCGTGCATCATCGACGATGGGCGGCGCCGGTTGTCACCGAACGGGACGATGGGGCGGGGAGGTCCGGGCGCGGAAGCCCTTTCGGCGAAGCGCGTAGACGAGCGGCCCGAGGCCCACGAGAAATGCTCCGAACGCCCACGACGGCAGCGGACCCACTTTTTCGTCGCGGCAGCTCCAGAGGGCGAGGCCCAGGAGCCAGACGGCTGGGATGGAAAGCGCCGCGGCGGAGACCACGCCCCCGGGTATCCGGAACGGACGAACGAGCTCCGGCTCGCGGACGCGCAACGTCACGAGGGCGACGAACTCGAGCGTCAAGCTCGCGCCGTAGAGCACGACGTCGAGCTCGACGAGTCGAATGAATCCGATTCCGACGCAGGCCGCGTACGTGACCGAGCAAGCCACGATGGACGCCCAAGGCGCGCCGTTCTTCCCATTGCGGCGCGCGAGCCACCTCGGGAGATATCCGTCATCGGCGAGGACCACGGGAAGCCTCGAGTACGAGAGCAGGAGCGCGTTGAACATTCCGGCTCCGCAGACCATCCCGCCCGCGATCACGGCGAGCCCCAGTCCGGGGCCGCCCACTTCGCGTGCGGCGGTCACCCAGGACCCGGTCGTCCACCCGCTAGGGTCGAGCCCAGCGGCCTTCGCCGCCAAGACGGGCAAAAGGTAGGTCAGAACGACGAGGCCGAGGGCCGCGAACACGGCACGCGGGTAGGCGTTCGCGGGCCGATCCACCTCCTCGGCGATGGTCGACGCGTTGTCCCAGCCCATGTAGTTCCACATCGCGACGAGGAGGCCGGCGAGGAGTGCGGGCGGCGAATGTGAAGGTGGTGGGACGCCCGTTGCGGCCGGCGCATGGCCTAGCGCGAGGATCCCAAACGCGACGAAGGGAACGAGAAGCGCCACGCCGAGGGCAACCGATCCGACGCCCACGGCGGCGGCGCCGCGCATATTCCATGCAGCGCAGGCCGCGATCACGAGCGCCCCCGCGAATACGGCGCCGACGCCGGACGCTACCGACGGGACGAGGTAGCCCAGATAAAGGGTGAAGAGCGTCGGGTAGATCGCCATATCGAAGAAGCTCGCCACAAGCGACAGCCAAGCTTCCTGGAACCCCCAAAAGGGTCCGAGCGCGCGCTGAACCCACGCGTAATAGCCGCCTTCCTTGGGCAAGGCGCTCGCGAGCTCGCCGACCATGAGCACCGTCGGCACGCTCCAGAGCAGCGGAACGAGCAAGAGCGCGCAGAACGCGACGAAGTAGCCGCAGGCGACGAGGTCTTCGAGGCCGTACGCGCCCCCCGAGACCATGAAGAACATCGAGGCAACGAGAGGCAAGAGCCCAAGCTTCTTCGGCCTCGCCATCGCTACACGTCGAATAAACGTCTACGGGAGGGAGTCCGCAAGCTCGCTGATGGATTCATCGAAAGCGGCGCCTCGCGGTCTCGTCGCTCGAAATACGACGCGGTCCGCGCGCGCGCCGTGCGCGAACTCCGTGCATCGCTCATCCGGATCCGGGGATCCCCGCTCGCCGACGAGCGACGGCGGGTGCCCACTGGCGAATCCGAGAGAGGCGGCGTTCTTCGTCCAGAGTCGTACGTTTTCGATTCTTGCGGCGAGCGAGGTAGCGCTCGGCGTGCGCGATGATTGCGCCCGCGACGTCGACGCCGCTCGCGCGCTCGATCCCCTCGAGACCGGGCGAGCTATTGATCTCGAGGATCTTGGGCCCCTCCCTCGTTTCGAGCATATCGACTCCCGCCACCTCGAGGCCCATCACGCGGGTCGCCGCGATGGCTACGCGCCGATACCGCTCTTCCAGCGGTGCCGCGACCCCGCGGCCGCCGCGGTGAAGATTCGACCGGAACTCGCCGGCCTTCGCTTGCCGCCGCATGGCCGCCACCACGCGGCCACCGACCACGATGACTCGCAAATCACGTCCGGTCGCTTCGGCGATGTACTGCTGCAGAATGATGTCCTGGCCCATCGCCCAGAGCGTCTCGAGCAGCGACGTTACCGCCTGCGGCGTCTCGGCGATCATCGTCCCAATCCCCTGCGCTCCCTGCTGGAGCTTGACGATGCACGGCGCGCCGCCGACCTGCGCGAGCGCTTGGTCGATTGCCTCCGGCGTGCGGGCGTACACGGTCACGGGGACATCGATGTTCTTCTTCGTCAGGAGCTGCATGGCGCGCAGCTTGTCGCGCGAGCGGGCGATGGCGAGCGCGGTGTTGACGACCGGCACCCCCATGAGATCGAACTGGCGCACGACCGCCAGGCCGTAGTTCGTGATCGACGCTCCGATGCGCGGTAGCACGAGATCGGTGTGCGGGGCGGCGTCGGCGCCCAGGAAAAGGGAGGGACGACCTCGCGAGATGACCACGCGTAGATCCAGCGGGTCGATGACCGAAACCTCGTGCCCGCGTGCGCGGGCGGCAAGCACGAGTCGGCTGGTCGAGTAGAGAGTCGCGTTTCGTGAGAGGAGCAGCAAGCGCATGCGTTGCGGAAGCGTAGTGCTTTTCGCCGACACCTGCGCGCTGCCACTTGCGGGGTTCGTCGCCGTACTGGAGTTACTCGGGTACGGCGCCTCACCGCCGCCGGCGGCAGCGCTCGGTCTCCTTGAAAATCACTGGGCTTCCGAGCTGGCGCCGGGCTCTAACGCAGATTGGTCGTGGCGGCCGCTAGCCTCGCTCGGGGGACGGGGCCGCTCGACAGGACGCGCGGGCCGAACTCGAGGGCCAGGATGATGACCACCCCAAGAATCCGAAGCCAGAAATGCGTCTTCTGAGTCATTGCCCGCTCGCCCTGCGTCAAGCAGAAGCACAAGACGTGCCGCGCGCGGATCGCAGGCGCAAGTCTGCGCAAGCCCCATTCTCCCCCTGACGCCGGCGTCGTACTTTTCACAGGGCGTCGCAACTCGGACATGCTTGCTGGGCCCGCGCTCGGGGTTCCGCTTTCTCAATTCTCGCGCGTTCCCCGCGACCCGCACGACGGAAGAAGCGCTAATTGCTCGCCGCTTTGCGGATCAGGTCGTCGAGGGAGTCGTGTGTCTTGGGCCCGGCAGCCCTGGTCGCCGGAGCGCTGCTCAGCAGCGTTGAGCTCGCGCTTGGCTTCGGAGCCACTTTCGTCTCGGAGTGATGATTCGGTCGCGGCGCGCGAAACGTCGCGACCGGGGCACACACCTCGAGCACGCTCGGAGCTGGGGCAACGGCTGCGGGCGGAGCACCCTGAAGTGTCCCGGAAACGGGCCCGGGCGGTTCTGAAGAGCCGGGAGGACCGGAAATGACAATGGTGTCCGGCGTGAGAATCAGCGGTGCGCTAGCCGATCCAGCCCCCGCTCGGGACGACAGCGATTTCCCCAGAGCGAGCCCGCCTACCATCGCCGCGACGATCCCAGCGCCCAGCAGCACACCCGCGCGGAGACGAACGCTCTCTTGGATCACCGAGAACAGCGAGACGAGGGCCGACGAAATGGACTGAGCAGGAGGGGGACTCGAGACGGAAAAAGCCCTTGGCGGGCGCGGGAACACGGGTGGGGGAGGGACCGAAGCGACCGTGGGGGGGACCGTGATGCGAGAGGCGCCGGGGGCTGCGCCCGGGCGATCGGAGAAGGAGCGCCCGGTCGATGACTGCTCTCTGGGCATGGCTGCCGCAAGCCTCGCCAATTCCCTGAGGTCACGCCTCGTCTGCTCCCGCGTCGACATGACACCCACTCCACTGTGCATGTTGGCCTACTCTGCCGGATGTGCGCGGCACAGGCGCGTCTCAGATGCATTTCTGTAGTACCGTGTGCGCAGCGCAACTTGCCTTAGCACAATCCCCGTGCCTGCCCAGACGCCTCCCGGCGTTTTGAATGCGCCTGAATGCAGGCGGAATATGGCCGAGTCGGGCTCGCGCCTCGTCGCCCGCTATTTGACAACCACACGGCCGCCGGTAGTGACTGCGGCAGGACTCGAGAGCACTCGAGAGCGAGACGCGCAGCGGAATGACGAAACCGGACATTCGAGAGGAGGACGAGCTCGGGGAGCTACCGCCCCTCGACGGAGATTCGCGCGACCAGCCGGAGGGCGACGCCGACTACGGAGACCTCATCGACGGGGCGCAAGACCAGGCCACGCTGGACGACGCGACCGGCGAGGACGACCCGCTCGACGCGAATGACCTCGAATTGGACGACGTCGAGGGCGGCTGGCTCGGCGAAGCTGGCGAAGCGGAGGACAACGATCCGGGAGATGGGTCGGTCGTCGACTTCGGTGATGAAGCTCCGGTCGTGGAGGAGCCAGGAG